>JAOZFZ010000007.1 GCA_027491945.1 Thermoproteota archaeon
GCATGGACAGCAATATCTATGGTTCTTTGCGCCTATCAAGTAGCCCTAGGCTCTGGAGGAGGTCTTATTGAGGAAGTCAAGTAGAAGAAGGATCGCTAAGGAAAGGATAAACATTTTAATGAGCCTGGCAGAGCAAGTTCATCGTGAAGATCCTGAGCTAGCCCAGCGTTACTATAATTTAGCGCGAAAAATAGCGCTTAAAGCCCGTCTCAGCCTGCCCAAAAGGTGGAGTACAAGGATATGCAAAAAATGTAAACGACTGCTGTTTCCAGGTTTCAACGCTAGAGTAAGGCTTAGACAGGGCAGATTCCCTCATATAGTATTGACCTGCGCCTCCTGCGGGGGCCAAACCCGATATCCCTATAAGGTTAGGGAAAGGGAAAAATGTAAAGCTTCAAAAATATTCCCGTGAAATGAGGTGTGTGAGGGGGCATGACGACCATCTTCGACGTACCAACCGATGTACTTTTGGAAAGAGTAGCGGAAAAGCTGAAGAAAATGCCTGAGATCAAACAGCCCGAGTGGGCCTACTACGTAAAGACGGGCGTTTCGCGGGAGAGAAGGCCAAGCAATCCGGAGTGGTGGCATATTAGAGCAGCCTCAATACTCCGAAAGATATACATCCATGGCCCTATAGGAACTGAAAAACTGCGAAACATGTATGGCGGAAGAAAGAACAACGGTTCAAAGCCGGAACACTTCCGGAAGGGAGGAGGAAAGATAATACGTGTAATACTCCAACATCTTGAGTCGGCTGGCCTTGTAAAGCATGTTGAAAGAGAAGACGGGGTTAAGGGAAGGGTCTTAACGGATAAAGGCCGGTCACTACTCGATAAAACGGCCTTTGAAGTCAAGAAGACGCTTGAGAAAACAATTCCAACTCTCAAAAAATATACCTAGCTGGGGATGCTTATGGAGGAAGAGCTAGAAGCACTTAAACAGAGAAAACTGTTAGAGCTACAGAAAAAATTAATGGAGGAAGAGGAGAGAAGAAAGGCGCTAGAAAAATATGAGCAGCAGAAGCGTGCGGCCTTACGGGTAATCCTAACGCCCGAAGCACGTGAAAGACTAAACAATATACGGATAGTTCGGCCTTCTCTTGCTGAGTCTATAGAACTCCAGCTAATACAGCTTTATAACATGGGAAGGATAAGAGGGCAGATAACCGATGAACAACTAAAACGCATCCTCCTCTCCGTTCAACGCCAGAGAAAAGAGATTAAGGTCAGATTTAAGTAACGGGGTGCTGCTGCTCATGGCCAGCCATAAACCACTCGGGAGGAAACTCAGATTAGCAAAGAGAATTAAGCAGAACAGGCGAATTCCTGTTTGGGTAATTCTAAAGACTAATCGAAAGGTCATGCAAAACCCAAAACAGAGGAACTGGAGGCGCTCTAGGCTTAAGTTTTGAGGTGTGAAATGCAGTGAGCGAAACTCAGGTTGAGGCTGTTTTCACCCTAAGAAAAGTCTTTCAAACTCCAAAGGTAACATGGAAGTCTAAGAAAGCAATAGGCACCCTTCGGCTGCAGGCTTTGCGGCAATTTAGAGGGGCTGAGGTTAAGATCAGCCCTGAGCTAAATAGTCTCATTTGGTCGCGCGGCATGCGCAATCCGCCGCGAAAAGTAAAAGTTCTGCTAGAAGTACAAACGGAGGGAGAGAAAAAGATTATCGTGTTAAAACCAGCCAAGCAGCCGCAGGTTGCCTCTAAATGATAGTTCGTCTTCACCACCGTGGAGAAACGGTGATCGGGGTCTATTTTGCCTCAAACGATGACTTCACATTTATCCCACCCGACACAAGTGAGAATGTGCGATTGCTAATTGAAAAAACGCTTAGGACATCCATAGTTGAAACCACCGTGCTTGGGACCAGTCTGGTAGGTGTGTTCACCGTGCTTAACTCCCATGGGATAGTAGTACCCTATTTATGTGATGACCATGAGCTTAGCGCTATTAAAGAGGAGGTAGACATACCTGTAATGCCCATTGACTCAGTCTATACGGCGCTAAAGAACCTCGTTGTTGCAAACGATGAGCATATCTTCCTTTCCTCCCTCTTCAGTCCGTCTGTAAGGGAAAAAATTAAGGCCTTTCTAAAGGCTGACCATGCACATCTATGGGATAGCCCAGAAAACCCCCTTCTAGGGGGGCTTCTTATCTTAACAAACCGCGGTGGTGTAGTCTCTCCTCTCGTTTCGCCAAGCCTGATAAGAACAATCTCCCGGCTCATAGGTTTTGATGTCGGGATTACAACCGTGAACTCAGGCTTTAAATACACAGCCTTCGGCTTGGTTGCAAATTCGAAAGGGGCAATAGCAGGTCTTAAGACAACAGGTTTAGAGCTAGCCACCATGGCCAAGGGTTTACGTTTAACTGTTTAAGATAGCGGGTGGTCCTTGTGGCAGAGGTAAAACTCTTTCGGGTAGAGGGTTACATAAAAAAACCACGAGAAAAGATCTTCTTTAGAAAGGAATACAGGGCTCTCACTGAGAGAGAAGTTCTAGAGAAAGTTTTCTCTGAATTAGGGAGTAAACATAGGGCTAAAAGAGCGGAGATAGTGATAAATCAGCTGAAGGAGATAGAACCTGAGGAAGCCTCAGATCCAGTAATAAGGCAGATGCTAGAGGTTATGGGTGATCTTAGTGGAGAAGACAGGGAATGAATCTCTGATTGCTCAGTTTCAGTATATACGTTCTGTTGTTGATGCTCTGCAGGTGGAAATAGACAGGCTAAGCGAAGTCCATACACAACTTAAGATGACAATTGCAGGGTTGAGAGAACTTAAGAGCGGAGATGAAATACTTGTATCGCAGGGTTCAGGCATTTTTCTAAGGTCTACGATCATTAAAGACGACCCTGTTCTAATAAGCGTTGGAGCGAACGTCTACATAGAAAAACCTAAAGAAGAGGCCATTCAATATCTCAAAAAGCAAGTAGAAAGAATTGAGGTGCTATCAAGAAATTACAGATCTCAGTTGCTTCGTTACCTGCAATACCTTGAAGTTCTTAGAGGAAAACTTGAAGAATCAGCTCAAAAGAGCTCGGGCTAATTAGCCCTTCCTAACCCCGGTTAACTTTTCTCCGCAATCTTTATAACTTTAATTAGATGCCTCCACGCCTTCTTCAAATATTTGTTTGAGTATAACTTTAGGCTTATACTCAACTAGATCAGAATAACCCTGCCCAACTCCTAAAAAGAGTATGGGTTTTCTCAAACAGTCAGCTACTGTTAAGATAACCCCTCCTTTATCTGTTGCGTCCATTTTAGTAATTACGGTGCAGTCCACATCTATTGCACCATTGAAATACTTGCATTGGTAGAGAGCATCATTGCCGGCCAACCCGTCCACAACAAGCACCTTAAGATCTGGTTTATTCACTCTGACTGTCTTCCGCAGTTCTTCAAGAAGGTTCTCATCGGAGTGTACCCTACCTGCAGTATCGGCGCATACTACGTCATAAAAGCGCGTCTGCGCCTTTTTAACAGCATCGAATATAACGGCCGCGCTGTCAGCGCCCCTATTCTGTCGTACAACGGGCACCCCGATACCCTTTGCATACTCGGTCATCTGCTCTATTCCTGCTGCTCTGTAAGTGTCTGCTGCTGCTATTAGAACCCTGAAACCCCTATTTTTCAGGTAATTAGCTATTTTTGCAACCGTAAGGGATTTTCCGGTCCCATTAAAGCCTACAAACAATATAACGCATGGTCTACTCCGTTTCCTCTTCTTCTTGACGAGTTCTTCTAGTCGCAATCTTGGCGTGTCTATTATTGAATATATCGCCTCCTCCATCAGTTCTCTTATCTTATCCTCTGCTGATCTTCTACTCACCTCTAAACCTAAAAGCTTCTCCTTTATAGTCTCCCTGAGGCGCTCTATGGTTTCAACGGCAACCCCTCCCCTCAAAAGAAGCAGCTCAACGTCTGAGAAAATCTGGTCTATATCTCTTTCAGTTAACTTCCTTGTTACAACCTTTCTTTTAAGCTCTTCGCTGATCTTTCTTAGCCCTTTCCCTAAGTTTGAAAACATCTACTTCACCAGTGCTCACACCTTGTTTAAGAGTAGACATCTAGCCATTTCATCCTAAATTTTTTAAGGCAGCCTTCCCATCTCCCTTGGTGCTTCTCATGTTAAAGGGGAGAGATTTTTTAACGTTGAGTGATTTCACTCGTGAAGAGCTGCAGAACATTCTCAGCATAGCCCTGAGTTTTAAGAGGAACTACCTTGCAGGAGCCAAATTCAGTAGTCACCTCACAGGTAAAATCCTTGCAATGATCTTTGAAAAGCCGTCTACACGGACAAGGGTTTCGTTTGAGGTTGCAATGGCCCAATTAGGAGGTTTTGCCATATACTTAGATTGGCGAACCCTTCAGCTTAGTAGGGGGGAGACAATCTCAGACACGGGTAGGACCTTAAGTAGATACGTAGACGGGATAATGGCCCGTGTTTATGAGCATGAAAAACTTCTCGAGCTGGCTGAAGCAGCAACCGTACCCGTTATAAATGGCTTATCCGACAGGTTTCATCCTTGTCAGGCTGCAGGAGATCTAATGACAATAATAGAAAAGAAAGGGTGGTTAAAGGGACGCAAGTTAGCCTTCATTGGAGACGGGAACAACGTCTGTAACTCGCTCTTAGTAGCATCAGCACTTATAGGGATGGATATTTGCGTCGCTACCCCCCCGGGGTATGAACCGGCAGATGATATTGTTGATAGGGCCGTCTCCCTTGCCGAACAAAGCGGGGCAATGATTAAGATAACCAACTCTCCGGAGGAAGCCGTTCGCAATGCCGATGTTGTGTACACGGATGTTTGGGTGAGCATGGGTCAAGAGGCGGAGAGAGAGAAGAGACTTAAGGATTTTGATGGTTTTCAGGTTAACGCTACCCTCGTATCTCTAGCTAAAAGTGACTTCATATTTATGCATTGCTTACCTGCACATCGGGGATTAGAGGTCTCTCCAGAAGTTATAGATGACCCCAAGCACTCTGTAGTTTGGGATCAGGCTGAAAATAGGCTCCACATCCAGAAAGCTATTCTCTCGCTTCTCATCTAAAGCTTTGGTACCACTCATCCGTCACCTTTTAAAAGGGAGAACTAATCAGGTCATGGCAACAAGCCACCCCATACCAACCTTCTCGGTTTACAGTGTGGGTGCCTTAAGTTAAAAACCTATCTAGGCATCTGCGGCATGGGTGAAGCATTTTGAGGAGGACACAAGGGGTTAAAACCTCAAAATACGGCGTCACAGATGAAGAACTCAAGACTATACTTGAACAGTCTAAGGCGAGAGTACTTGCTGTTGGCGTTGGAGGAGCAGGTGGAAACGTAGCTAACCTTCTCTTTTCAATGCGAGCTAACCATATAGAAGTAATGGCTATAAACACCGATGCTCAAGATCTCTTAAAAGTTAGGTCTGACATAAAGCTCCTTATAGGGAAGAGTATTACGGGAGGGCTTGGGGCGGGAAGCGATCCAATCATAGGGGAAGCGGCTGCTAAGGAAAACTTTGAGGAGATAAAAGAGGCGCTTGGAGGGTCAGATCTCGTCTTTCTAATAGCGGGATTAGGAGGGGGTACGGGGACAGGGGCATCCCCAATAGTGGCAAAGGCTGCTAGGGAAACAGGGGCTATAGTTGTTTCGATAGTTTTCTTCCCCTTCTCGGTCGAAGGGGCAAAGAGGCAGGAGATAGCTTTGGAGGGGATAAGAGATATACTCTCAAACAGTGATGCTTTCCTTCTCGTTCAAAATGACAAGATACTAGAACTAAAGCCCAACATATCCATAAACGAGGGAATTGAACACGCAAACAGGATGGTTGTTGATCTCATGAACAACCTTGTTAAAATAATTAGAAGCTCTTCTTTGATAAATGTAGACTTCGCTGACATACGGACCGTTCTTGAAGAGGGGGGCGTTGCGGCTTTCTTCTCAAATAAGCTCAAAATGGGCGATAAGACCGAGGATATAGCAAAGGATGTTCTCTCAAACCCATTGCTTGAGGTGGATATCTCTGGTGGAAAGAAGGCTTTAATCTTCGTTGAAGCGCCGCCCGGCTTAGAAATAGAAAGAATAAATGAGATCATAGAGGGCATAGTCGCTCAGCTTGATCCAAAGGCTCATGTCATATGGGGAGCTGATCTAACCGTCAATCAGGGAAGTTCTGAGGTTGATGTTTTCTCCTTCATTACCGGCGTTAAGCTTAAGGGTATAGAGTTAGAAGAGAGGGCCCAGGTCCCAAAGCCTCGAGTAGACCTTGGTCTTGATCTGGAATCTCTGTGAGGCAGACTTCATGTCCTACTTCGCTAAGCTCAGGGACTTCCTCATCCAGCTCCAACGCGCCCTAAAGAGGGCCAGAAAGCCGAGCTGGGAGGAACTCTCGAAAATACTCCAAGTCTGCTCCCTTGGCCTAGTGCTGCTCGGGAGCATAGGGCTGCTGATAAGAATTGCGGCCACAATGTTAACCGGGGGAACAACCTAGGAGGGATCAAATTTGGGAGAAGCTCCCACAAAAACCTTTCTCTACCTTGTAAGGGTAACTAAATCTCAAGAACCGGTTACATCTTTAATCCTTGCAAACAAAGCGGACAGGATGGGAAACTCCATAAAATCAATACTGTCCCTTGAGGAACTGCCGGGTTATCTGGTTATTGAGGCCGAGAGGGCAAGTGATGTTGACTATCTAATCGCCAACGTCCCTCATGTTAAGGGGAGAGTTCCATCCTTCATCCCCCTTGATGAACTCTCAAGATTTCTCAAGAGAAAATCCTATATAGAAGAGCTCAGTATAGGGGACGTAGTAAGGATAACAAGCGGCCCATTTGAGGGTGAAAAAGCTAGAGTTGTATCGATAAGAAAGAGTAAAGATGAGGTTACGGTTGAACTCTTCGAATCGCTAGTTCCGGTTGCGATAACCGTTCCAGGTGATTCTGTCAAGAAGGAAAAGTCAAAGGAATCTTAAAGGGGAGAGAGTGCATGTCTGCGGTGAAATCTGTTAAACTCCTCGTCGAGGGGGGTAAGGCTACACCCGGCCCACCAATAGGCCCGGTCCTCGGCCAACTCAAACTCAACATCGCAAAGGTTGTAGAAGAGATTAACCAAAAGACAAAGGAGTTTGCTGGCACTAGGGTTCCTGTCATCCTTGAGGTGAACCCTAAAACACGCGAGTACACGTTAAAAATCGGCGTACCTCCGACATCGGAACTGCTCAAACTTGAGCTTAGAGATCCCTCTAAAAATAGGGATCTCCCTTTTGATAAGGTTGTAAAGGTTGCACGTCGAAAGTTTAAGGATATGGATGTTAAGAACCTAAAAGCCGCTGTGAAAACGGTTTTAGGAACCGCCATTTCAATGGGTTTAACCGTGGATGGCCGGCCGGCTAAGGAAGTGATAGCTCTTCTTGATAAGCCAGACTATGCAAATAAGCTTAGGGAAGGGTGAGACGACATGTCGGTGCCTGGGTTAACCAGAGAGAAACTCATAAGGCTCATAAAAAAGGCAAAAGAAAGCTCTAGAGACAGGAATTTCCTTGAGAGTGTAGATCTTACAGTGGTGTTCAAAGGATTGGACATGAACAAGACTACAAATAGGTTGAGCGAAATAATAGAGTTGCCAAATGGCCGCGGAAAAACCCCTTCGGTCTGTGTAGTGGCAACTGGAGATCTAGCCCTTGGCGCTAAACGTTCTGGCGCTGTGGTCTTAGACCCATCTGAAGTTAAGTCTATAGCTACAAATAAGAGAAAGGCAAAGGAGACAGTCCAAGGATGTAAGTTTTTTCTAGTTCAATCAGACCTCATGCCAATGGTTGGAAGGGAACTTGGGCGCTATATGGGGCCCCGGGGAATTAAGCCTATTCCCATCCCACCTACAGGCGACGTCTCGCAGAGAGTAGAGAAGCTGAGAAAGAGCGTTTCACTGACTATGAGAAAGGAGCCCATCCTTCACGTTCCAGTTGGGTCAAAGGATATGGAAGAGGAAAGAATAGCCGAAAATATTGAGGCTGTTATGTCGTTTCTAGCCTCACGCTACGATCTAAAGCATAACCTAGCCTCCATATACATCAAAACCACAATGGGAAACCCGATTAGGGTATACCCCGCTGGTGATGGTTCGTGAGCGTGGCAAGAACAGCTTACCCAGCCAGAAAAATTGCAGCCGTTGAAAGGCTGAAGAACCTAATTTCGTCTCATGGAACAATTCTTGTGGCTGACTTTTCGGGTTTTCCATCAAACTACTTCAAAACCATAAGGAAAGCTCTAAGGGGTAAGGCTCAGGTTCTGGTGGCTAAAAACAAGCTTTTCCGTGTGGCGCTTCAAGAAGTCAAGCCCAACCTTTTAAATAGTATTGATCGCTATCTTCACGGGCAGAATGTGTTTTTATTCTCTAATTTGCACCCCTTAAGGCTCAGCTGGATCCTTAAAGAGAACCCTTTCCCATCAAGCTTAAAGCCGGGGGAAGTGGCACCTAAAGACATCGTAATTCCAGAGGGGCCAACTGAATTGTCTCCAGGGCCAATAATTGATGAGCTAGCACGGATGGGTATTAATACAAAAGTTCAAGGCGGAAAAATCTACATATCGAGGGATAAGGTTGTCTTGAAGGCTGGTGAGGTAGTTACAGAGGAGATAGCCCGCATACTCAACCTATTAGGCATCAAGCCCATTAACACAACCTTTGGGCTTAAGGTAGCTGTTGATAGCGACGGCGTCGTATACCCCCCAGAAGTTCTTGATTTAACGGTGGAAGATATCACGGAAGCCATTAGGCAGGCCTTAGAGAAGGCCGTTAAGGTAGCAGTAGCTACGTGCCTACCCTCACGCGATGCAGCGCCATTCATAGTTCAAAAAGTTCATCTTAAGGCCATATCGGTGGCTGCAGCCCTTAACCTCTTAACTCCACAGACCACACCGTACGTCCTGCTTAAAGCAGCATCACATGCAAGGGCTTTACAGGGAGTCATTAAAAAAGCAGGTTAGTTTATCATGGCAAAATTTAAGTACACCCTTGCTGACTGTTGAGGTTGCTGCACTCAAGAAAAACTTCAATCCTATGGAACGTGTCAAGAGCCGGAGGTGAAGTCCTTGAAGCAAAGTTACATTTATGCAGCCTTGCTCCTCCATGAAGAGGGAAAGGAAATCACAGCTGAATCCATAATGGATATAATTAAGGCGGCTGGCGCAGAGCCCAACGAAGCCTATGCCCGGTCAGTGGCGGAGTCCCTCAATGGTGTCGATATCGAGTCCGTCATTCAATCCGCCTCTCTAACTATGGCTGCACCAGCAGCAGCTCCAGCACCAGCAGAAGCCAAAGAAGAAGAGGAGAAGAAAGAGGAGAAGGAGGAAGAGGAGAAGGAGGAGTCCGTAGAGGGGCTTGCCGCCCTTTTTGGCTAGGGTTTTTCAATGCCAGGGTTGCGGATAAACGAGGCAGAATATAGGCTGGACTTCTTCGCCCGCGAGGGTTTCGTGAGAAGGGTTTGTCCCATATGCAACACCCCCTTCTGGACCCTTGATCCAGATCAGCAAACCTGTGGCGAGGCCCCCTGCACTCAGTATAGCTTTTTGGATGGAAATAAAAACTGGCAAAGGCCAGTTAATACGCTTGATATTCGAGAATCCTTTCTAAGATTCTTTGAATCAAAAGGACACGGGAGAGTTCATCGCTACCCTGTGGTTGCAAGATGGCGTGATGATCTCTATTTAACCGATGCATCTATAATAGATTTCCAGCCATACGTCACAGAGGGTCTTGTACCACCTCCAAGTAATCCGCTATGTATCTCCCAGCCGAGTATTAGGCTCAAGGACATTGACAAAGTTGGCCTAACCCATGGTCGCCATCTTACAATCTTTGAGATGATGGCTCATCACGCCTTTAACTATCCCGGAAAGGAAATATACTGGAAGGATAGAACGGTGGAGCTTCACCATGATTTTGTTACTAAAGTGCTTAAAATACCAGGAGAACTTGTAACCTACAAAGAAAGCATGTGGGAGGGAGGTGGAAACGCCGGTCCATGTTTTGAATGTGTTATAGAGGGACTAGAGACAGCAACGCTCGTCTTTATGCAGTATCGGGTTTCAAATGGACGGTACGATAAAATG
>JAOZFZ010000010.1 GCA_027491945.1 Thermoproteota archaeon
CGGTACGATAAAATGGATAACAGAATCGTGGATACAGGATACGGACTAGAGAGGTTCGTTTGGCTAGTGAGTGCATCTCCCTCAGCGTTTCAGGCAGTATATGGGAGATTAACTGATGACTTTAGGGGGATCTTAGGCTTACCGAGGCCGGATTTGAACCTCCTTCGCAGAACGGCGCGGGTTTCAGCTGAGATGTCAAGAATTGAGAAGGGCCTCTCTGTTGAGGAGATAAGATCCCTTCTATCCGAACGCCTAGGGGTCCCTTCTGATCAGCTAAAGCGCAGTGTCGTTCCATACGAAGAAATGTACACACTTCTAGATCACACTAAATGCCTTGCATTTATGCTCTTAGATGGTTTAGTACCTAGCAATATCGGAGAGGGTTACCTAGCTAGGCTTGTTTTAAGAAGGGCGAAGCGCGCCCTTATAAGACTAAATTCTGATGTATCACTTGTTGACCTCGTCGCTCTTCAAATAGACTATTGGAAGAGGGAATTCCCGGAGTTTAGCGGAGAAGAGCAAAGAATTATGGAGATCATAGATGCTGAGGAGAAGAAATACAATCAAACCCTTGGAAGAAGCGATCAGATACTAACTGGCATTGTGAAGAGAAGGAAGATCATCTCAACTGAGGATCTCCTTCTACTCTACTCTTCCCATGGTATACCCCCTGAAGTTGTTAAACGGAAAGCTGATGAATTGGGCATAAAGGTCAATGTCCCAGACAACTTCTATGAACTCCTTGCAGCACAGCATTATTCTGAGAGGCCTAAGCTAAAGCAATCCCCATTTATAAAGCTTGAAAAGGAATTTTCAGGTATCCCTCCAACCGAGCAGCTCTACTATAGAGACCCTTATGCTCAAAGCTTTGATGCTCAAGTCCTGAAGGTTCTTAAGGAAGACAACAACTACTGGGTGATATTAGATCGTACTCTCTTTTATCCAGAGGGAGGAGGACAGCCAGCCGATCAAGGTTACCTTACAGCTGATGGTCATGGTAGGATAAGGGTCTCAAATGTCCTGAAATATAGAAATTTCATCCTCCACCTTGTGGATCGCCCTCCAACAGAGGGGTCCCATGTTAAGGGATTAATTGATTATCCTAGACGAAAGAGGCTTATGGTGCATCATACAGCGACGCACATTCTCTTAGAAGCTGCCCAGAGAGTTTTGGGCAAACATGTATGGCAGGCAGGTGTTCAAAAAACCGTTGACAGCGTAAGGCTTGATATATCTCATTTCAGAAGAGTATCTCAAGCTGAGAGAGAAAGAATAGAAAAGCTGGCGAATAGAATAGTCATGGAAAATCGACCGGTTAATATTTATCTCTTAAACAGAAACGAGGCCGAACAGAAATTCGGCTTCAGGATTTATCAAGGAGGAGTCGTTCCAGGACGCAAACTAAGAATTGTGGAGATAGAGGGGTGGAACACACAGGCCTGTGGAGGCACACACTGTTCTAGAACAGGAGAAGTTGGTCTAATCAAGATTATAAGTACCGAAAGCATACAGGACGGAGTTGAGCGAATAATATTCACAGCTGGGGAGGCTGCCTTGGAATACATCCTAAAAATGGATCTCACTGTACGAGAAGCCGTAAAGACGCTGAAGACGACGCCTGAACACCTCGTAACCGCTATAAAGGACAAGATTAACCAGATAAAGGCTCTTTCCAACCAGATCAAGGTGTTAAAGAAGGAGATCTATAAGTTCAAGTCAAAATCTCTGCTGGATAAATCCGTTAGGACAGGGCCAATACTACTAACGGTAGCTGATCTCCCACAGCAGAGCCCTGAAGACCTTCTCGACCTCTCGATTACCCTAACGCGAATAGAACCATCTGCTGTAGTTATGCTTACAAGCAAACTCCCTTCAAAGCACATTTTTGTTCTAATGCTTGGCAAAGAGGCTATTAAGTATGTCTCTTGCCCTCATATAGTAGCAAAAGTTAAGAGGGCTTTAGGCCTCAAAGGAGGAGGCTCAGAGGATCTATATCAAGGGGTTTTATTAGCAGAAGTCGAGGAAGAGGATATACAAACTGCTATCCTATCGGCTCTAAAGAGCATGTTCAAGGGTGACGGGCCCGGCGGGATTTGAACCCGCGACCACCGGCTGACCTCGCCAAGACAGCCTAGAACTCCGGGCATTATGCTGGCCGGTGCGCTATCCTGGCTACGCCACGGGCCCAACATCTATAGCTAGAGGTGTAGCCAATAAGAATGGCTTCCCATGTCTTCGTTTTTAAAAACATCACCAAGCTGCTTATCGTTACTCTTACGGAAGTCATTATCTGACAGTTAAACCCGTCTTTCTTTCGATTAGAGAGCACAACTCTATTACAGGATGACATGATCCCATAAAGGAGGATTCCTTATGAGGCTTCACCCCTCTATGCCATGGAAAAGCATGTTCAGTCTATCTCTAGAGGTATCTTCGTCAAATGTTAAACCTAAAATTGCTTTTTACTCAGGCAAGCTTTTTAAGGCTATCGGCCCTTTCAAGCAATGCACAAAATTAGCTAGTTAGAATGTTTTCTTAAACGCGTTCAGACTCCTGGTGAGTGCGGGATGAAAAATCACGTGTTAACTCTTGCGCTTATACCTTTGCTTCTGTCCTTCACACTGTATACCGCGGATGGATTGCGTGTAAAACCCGCAGTGTCGGTTTGGCAGAATCAGAACTTCCCCTATGCATTTAAGCTTTATCCGAATCAGTCTACAATTTTTTATGGTTATGAGTTCACCTATAACTACTATCCGAATGCTGTTCTCCCCTATAAAATCAAATGGAAAAAACTTGGTACAATGCAACAGACCGCATATGAGTGGGGAAACATCCCAACTACAATGCTTCACTGGTTACCTAGCTCCACCGATCCTTGTCGCTTTTCATTTATGATCGCTGAAGACCCTGCATTTACCGGATCGGGTGCTCCTCCAATCTACTTCCATAACATAACCTTTTTTGGATGTTCTGGCCCCGAATATGACCTCTCGATTTCCGCTAATGTGGATCAGATTACGCTTCAAAATGTTGGGGAGGAAGCCACGTTAACCTTCACCATAGAGAACACAGGCACCGAAACGTTAACAGATGTTCAGTATCGCCTTCAATTCTCCCCACAAGGTTTCATGTTAGTCGATGAGGAAAGTGATCCCACTCAAGGAGTTATAGCAAGTATAGCACCGGGAGGAAGCACAACTATATCTTACGTTCTAAAGGCGATTACATCAACAGAAATGTTCACATCGCTCTCCCTAAACGTTACCTATACAGCCTATACGTCCTACATTAACATACCAGTGGGGACCAAGACCGTTACGTCTAAGGTTTTAGGGCCGGCGTCAAAGTCCAAAACCGTCTATGTCAGTATAGGCAAACCGCCAGAACCATATGAGCTTCCAAAAATTGAAATTTCAATCTCTCCCCTCCCTCAAGTCAAGCCCGGAGAGCTTATTACGGTCACCGTAAACTTCAGGAATAACGGAAATGGGTCTGCATATGACACGCGCATCTATGCAGAAGCTAATCCCCCAGAACTTAAGTTCATATACGGAGGTTCCGAGTACACGGCTCTGGGCTATGCGAAGGAGCTTTACATATTCGACCAGACGACCTATGAAGAGGAGGGAGTAAGGCTGTTCCCAATGGCCGCCTCTGTTCCATGGTCATTTCAGGTCAAGGCTCCTCAACGCATAGAGGGTTCAAGTAAAACATATACAATTATTGTCCGGGCCGAGTACTATAATAATAAGGGTCACTTCTTCCAAGAGGAAAGAAACGTGACATTAACTGTTGTTAAACCAGGTAAACCCTCACTTACGATTCATAAATACATAAGCGCCTCTATGGTCAGCATAGGGTCTCAGCTAACCCTAACCATAGAGGTTGAGAACGCCGGAGAGGGTCCTGCCTTTAACGTTGAAATAACCGATTCCTTCCCACCTCAGTTCACACTAATATCCGGTCAGGTTAGCAAGACCGTAAACGAACTCCCAAAGGGGGAGAAGATATCCTACTCATACACGATACAAGCCATGAATGAATTTAGTGGCTCTTTTCCAGTGGCTCAAGTTAGCTACGAGGACTCTGAAGGCCTCTCAAACGTAGTTAAGTCAAATGCTGTATCCGTGAAAGTAGTAATGGCGAGCGTCTCGATATCTCGAACGGAGTCCCCAGAAGAGATAGAGATAGATCAAATCTTTGACGTAACCTACACAATTGTTAATGAGGGTACAGGCACAGCTCGCGACATAAACGTAACGATTAACATATCCCGTGGACTAGAGATCTTTGACATTGACGGCCCAGCTGAGGAGTTCGTAGGTAAGAGAATAGGTATATTCCTCGATAGACTCGAACCGAATCAAATAGTTAAGGTTACTCTTTCCCTCAGGGGTCTTCTTCCAGGCCCCCAAGTAGTGAACATAACCAGCATGGAATATAAAAGTCCAGACGAAGCCTTAACATTCAAAATAAAGGGCGAAAATCTGGATTTCAACGTTATCGTGAAGACCCCGCTTCTTGTGCGCAGCATGCTTATCCTTGTCGTAGGCCTACTTGTTGTTATAGTGGAATACGCCGTCCTAGCAGCGACGTTCAAGCTCTCAGCCAGCAAGGCGAGGAGGAAAAGGTTTAAATTGGGCTAGCTGCTCAACACCTGTTCTTAAAGAGGCGGTTAAAGTTGAATGGCTTCAAACCATTAATCGCCATGCTGATAATAACAGTCACCATGTCCACTCTCCTAGTAGCTGTGGTTCAAGCCCAATCTGACGGTAGAAACAAGATCTCTGTCATGTTCACATCTCCCAATGCCTACGTGGCAACGCTTATGTTTTACACGGAGTCCATAGAGCTGGAGTCCAGCTCCAAGTGGAACTACATAATAGGTCAACACTATGATGTATCGGGAGAGGCGCTAAACTCAAAGAAACCATCACTAAGGGGTTTCACCCAGTTCAACAAAATATACTCCGAACCCCAGAGGATAATAGTAGCTTGGATAGCAGAGGCTAATCTCTCATCTAGTAGACCAAAAACCATAGAGTGGAGCCTTGGAGTGAGCAATGAGAGCCTTTTAAGAGGGTTTACGCTGATAAATGTAACCTTTCCGCCACTTTATGTTCCTATAACCCCCTTTAACAGCAGCCTCCACATTATTATCCCAAGAGAAAACCTATCAGTTGTTAGCCTTACTACCAACATGTCCTTCATCCAGCCAGCTGGCTACAGCCTAAAGATGCAGAGAGGAGTGGTTCTTCCAGCTATAAAGGTGGTAGAGGCTATGCCTCCCACAATAAACGTCACCTTCATTAAACTAGCAGAAGAGGCCATTACTCTTAACGCTACGGTTAAATTCTCTGCACCGATCCAAACAATGGAGGCTAAGAAGGTCAAAATCGAAGCCGGTATTCTGCGCTCGGCGTCTTTAACATTTCCTGTCAAGGGATCAGGTCATGTAAGCTTAGATCTCACTCTTGATTATGTTTTTGTGGGGGAAAAAATCTCTAATTCCTTCTCATTCTTCGGAGAAACTCCGCCCTACACCCCTCCACCCCTCCTTCACGCCTCAATATCCCCCGTGGAGGTAGAGCTTGAGGAGGGTAAATCCGCATCGTTAATCTTCAAGATGATAAATGTGGGCGATTCAATTGCCCGGTCAATTGACTTAGAGCCTGAAATACCGCCAAATATAACGATAACCTATGGCGCACCCCCAAAGTCAGCACTTGCCGTCAATGAAAGCGCAACAATCCCCCTCGAAATTACTCCCCAAGCAGAGGGCACATACAACATAAGGCTGAAGGTCACCTATCAAGACATATATGGTAATGTGTACCATGAGGTAACGAATAGGGTTAGGGTTAAAGTTACCCAAAAGTTTCGCGTTCCAAAGTTGCCGGTACCAGCTAACATTCTCACCTTCACGATACCTCTCGTTGCTGCTATCGCTATAATATTGCTGGCCCGAAGGGGAAAGAAGAAACTAGGCTGATCAGCACCTTATCCGGTGATCAGATTGGCGAGGCTTGCAATTTTGCACAGAGAATTCTGTAAAAGTGATAAATGTGGCCGAGAATGCATAAAATACTGCCCGGACGTACGAATAGGCCGAGAAACTATCGAATTGGTGGATAAATATCCAAGGATATCAGAAACTTTATGCTCAGGATGCGGCCTTTGCGCTAAGAAATGCCCATTCTCTGCTATTTCTATAATAAATTTACCAGACGAGCTTGAAGAGGATTGTATCCACCGATATGGCCCAAACGGGTTTAAGCTCTTTCGCCTACCAATTATAAAGCGCAGTTCCATCATGGGGCTTGTTGGGCAAAACGCCACGGGAAAGACAACAGCCCTTAAGATCTTGGCAGGTCTGCTCATACCCAACCTCTGCGAAATCGGCGAGCGTCAATCTCAGAGGGAAATAGCCTCAATTTTCCGTGGAAGCGAGATCCAGTCATACTTTGAATCTCTCTATAACAAAACAATTAAGGTTGCCTATAAACCTCAGTACGTGACTCAGCTGCCGGGGGTCTTCGAAGGTACGGTAAGAGAAGCTATTGAAGTGCTCTGTCGACCTGAGGGCGTACAGGAGATTATTGAGGAATTTGGAATAACCCCTATCCTCAACAGAAAGCTGTCTGCGTTAAGTGGAGGGGAGCTTCAAAAGGTTGCTATTACCCTTGCGCTGGGGAAAGGAGTAGATGTGCTGCTTCTTGATGAGCCAAGCAGCTTTCTTGATGTTAAAGAGAGATTTCGCATGGCAGGTGTAGTAAGAAAGGCCGCAGAGGCGGGCAAAAGCGTAGTGGTCGTTGAACACGACCTTTCCATTTTGGATTACCTTAGCGATTACATATCCATTTTTTACGGTGAGCCCAACTCGTATGGGATCGTATCTCATCCTTACTCCTCTAGAGTTGGCATCAATATCTACCTCGATGGATTCATACCCGACGAAAATCTAAGGTTCAGAAGAGAAAGCGTCGTTTTTACGAAGAGAGTACCGGAAAGGGAAAGCACGGCACCTGAGGACGTCCTAGTTTCCTATACATCTCTTCGGAAGGAACTGGATGGCTTTACCCTAAC
>JAOZFZ010000001.1 GCA_027491945.1 Thermoproteota archaeon
TGTGAATCTAAGAGCGCCGGGGGAGGGATTTGAACCCTCGCGGCCCAAGGGCCACGGGCTTAGCAGGCCCGCCTCCTACCTGACTAGAGCACCCCGGCGCTTGCAGGGATGGGGATTCCACCGCAGCATACAGCCGAATTAGGCCCTCCTGCGGCTTGGAGCTCGATAGCCCTTCCCCCGAGCGAAGACGTTAGGGGCTACGGTTGCTCCTTTCCAGGCCTAGCCGATTCACCCCCGCTTAACCGGGTCGCCTTCCCTCCAGAAGGTGGCCCGGTCCCGTCTTCCCCGGAGGGGACTATTTTCACAGCTCCTAAGCCGCCGAGCAGCCTAATACAGCTGCACACCGCGATGGCCTTCGGCCCGCCATATCGAGGGTTTGCGGTTCAGGGGACCCCGAGCCCCCAGGCCTATCCCCACCCTTTCCGCCTTTTCATCCACATCGCTAGTCAATGTAAGGGCGATGTTAAGCTAAAGTTTAGAGGTTATCCTGTGTTATTAAAATCTTTGCCGTTTTGCAAGGGCAGGCAGACGTTAACAACAACCCTTTCAAGAAACCTTAGAGCTGTGAATTTCATCCCAAGCCTCTCTCGTTCAACAACTGCAAGAAATTCCCGTATAGACCTCTCTAGCCCATCCTCCGCATTGCCACGGCCGATTAATTGCATAAATTTGGTTAATATGGGAGTTTTGTGGAAATATGTGTAGATTTCATCGTCGGGAACCCTGAGCAGCGGCGCAATGAAGCGTCTTCTACACAGCACAAGCCTTGTTATGGACCACGGGACAGGTGAACTCGTAAAGGCTGAGTAGAGGAAATCGACAAGTAGATCATCAAGTGAAAGTGGCAGAACAATTACATCCCCCTTTATCAGATGGGCATTGTAAAGAGCTTGGTTAAGAATTACAGCTCGTCTTTCAGATAACTTTTTGGGTAAAACAAATTTAAGCGGCTTAATCTGATATCTGTCATCGATGAATCTCTTTAGAACCTCATGCAGAGGTGCCTCCAATTGAGGGGAGCTATCATAAATTAGAAGAAACGTTAGTCTGGTGGAGGGAAAGCCTTTCTCTATCTTAGCTAGGAGATAGGTCAACGTTATTCCCTTCAGGGAGGGGGTTATAACAGCCAAAAGATGAGATCTCCTATTCAGCAACCTGCACATCCGGATTTCATGTCTAACCCTTTTCTCGATGATTTGTTTAAAGCAACCACTGCAAACATTGAGACGGGAGTATTTAATGCTGATCTCAGGGGTGCTCCTATGACAAATGGCGCATAAAGGTTCCTCTGGATTCACGTAACTCACCAGATGTATAAGAGGCTGACAGACTATGATCCGTATATAGCTAACACCTTACCCAGGTGGCATAACACTACACTAATATCTTTTAGTCCACTCAATCAAGCTGATTGGGGGGAAGGCAGGGTGGGAAGGGAAAGGGTTGCAAGGCCAGGTTGGAGCAGAAGGGTGGAGTATAGCAGCAGACAGTGGAAACTCCTGTTAAAGAAGAGAGAAGTAGCTCTAAAAATACTTGAAGCTCTTCAGGATTATGGAATTATAGGCTGGGTTTATGGCAGCGTGGCAAGAGGGGACGTGACACAGCAAAGTGATGTTGATGTGATAATTCTTGAGGTAATCCCTTCGTTCACCGTTGAGGTGGCTCTCCAAAAGAAGTTTGGGGATTTTTACTCAAGAAAAATCGTGCAAGCCACTCCTAACAGCGCTGTGAAGGGTTATGTAGAGTTAAACTCAAATACATGCGTATCGTTCCCGTTAACGAGGCTCTCAGGGAGGGAGTATGACTTTTACAGATTCGGTGGGCTGATAGATCTGGATAAGCTAAGAGGTGGGAGTAGGGTTCCAGGTGTAGATAAGAGGTTGGTTATGATTGAGCCAACCAGTTTTGGCCACAGGGAGTACTCTATAATTGGAAAGGAAGTAGAGGTCGCCAAAAGATTAGGGGTGAGTATTGATGTTGTTGAGGAAAGGGAGAGAGTGTTATGCAGAAGGAATAGAATTGGAAGAACCGGTGTCTTCTTGGAGCTAAAGCTTAAGTCTGGAGAGGGATTTGAGAGCAGGCTTAAGCAGGAGGCTGAACGAAATCCTATTTTACGGCGGAGACTGCTGAAAAATGGCTGGTGAAATCCGTTTGCAGGGGAAAACGGTGTTCAGGATAGGAGAAGGACAGGAAATACCCCTTTTTGGTGCATTGCCCTTCGGTGTAATAGACAGAGGAACGAACCTGCTGCAGGTGAGGCCGCAGTCTGGCTGCATGCTGAACTGCATCTTCTGTTCCGTAGACGAGGGGCCACGCTCAAAAAGCCGAAGAACAGTTTATAGGGTGGAGAGGAGATACCCCATAAGGGCTGTTGAGGATGCGGTTAGGCTAAAAGGGGTTTCTGATGTGGAAATACATATTGACGCCACTGGGGAACCACTGCTTTATAGCGAAATAGCGAGATTGGTGGGGGAGCTATCAGAAATTGAAGGCGTGAAAGTTATTTCGATGCAGACTAGAGGGATCCTTTTGACCGAAGAACTCATTGGAGAACTGGAAAGGGCGGGATTATCCCGGATTAATCTCTCAATCGACACTCTAAGCGAGAAGAAAGCAAAAATAATGGCAGGAACATCTAGTTACAACTTAAATAAGGCGTTAAAGGCTGCCGAAGCGATCAGCAAGAGCGAAATAGACCTTCTGATAGCCCCAGTGTGGGTACCCTCCATTAACGATGAAGATATGGAGAAGCTGATAACCTATGCCGTTTCAATTGGAGCTGGCCAAAAGTGGCCCCCGCTCGGCATACAGAAGTACGAGGCACATAAGAAAGGAAGGAAGGTGAAAGGAGTAAGGCCCATGAGCTGGTTCCACTTCTATAGAAAATTGAGGGAAATGGAGCGTACATATGGGGTGAAGTTGGTCCTCAAGCGGGGAGACTTTGGAATTCATAGGACGCATAACCGTGTGCCAATCATCTTCAGGAAGCTGCAGAAGGTGAAAGCTGAGCTCGTTGGGCCAGGTTGGATGAGGAATGAGATGCTGGGTGTAGCGAAGGGAAGGGTTATAACCGTGGTTAACTGTGATCGCTTTGAAGTTGGAGATAAGGTTAGGGTTAGGATACTTGAGAACAAAGACGGCATATATTTAGCAGAACCCATTTGATCTCAAAAAGATCAGTCTAGCCTGTATCTTAGAAGCGCTGCTATTCCTCCAAGGCTTTTGAGGTAATTGGCAGCCTCATGTCCTTCAGATATTATTTTTACCGTTCCACCTCTCTCTTCAACCGTTTCTATTAATTTATCAAGCCTTTCTCGAATCCCCATTTTTGGAGAGAGAAAAACCCCCTCTAGTATCAGAAGGGTGTCTATGGCCCCATATTTCGCTGCCTGTTCCACATGGGCGATTCCGTAAGTTGCTTTTTCACCTCTTGATAGCTCCTCGATCAACTTCTCGATGATTTTAGTCTCTTCTATGACGGAAAGCTTCTTCACAACCTTGGTTAATGCCCCAGACTTGATGATTTCTTGATAGGCTGATGGTGTGGCTGACGATGCTGAACAGAGCGCTACATTAAAATTAGACGGCAAACTATTTGTTAGATACCGATGTAGATCTTCTTTCAGGAACCCTGGCCCTGCGACAACTACTGCAGAGATGGAATCCCTCGCTAACATGTCGTTGACCTTCTTGAAAATCTCAGCAAAAAACCTCTTTTTAGCCTCATCGTGAGACATATCCGATTTGTTATGGGGAATGCCGGAATGAAGGGTTAGTATGTGCTCCACTCTCCGCCCTATCAAGCCTATGTTGCACTGATCTCTGTCGATTGCAAGAACTAGAATCTTAGCAGTTAGCCGATTGGATTCCGCTTTTTTTAGCCTTTCCAGTTGGAATCTCGCCCAATTGTCCTTCTCTATCAGGATAGGTTCGTTAACTGAGATGTTAAGGGTGTGGTGGGAACCCTTTATCCCTAGGTCTCTTGGATCACGGACAACAGGGCCTCCAACCCTTAGGCTTTTCATATACTCATGATACTCAATGAATTCAACTCTTATGGTTAATGTGGTCGGTACGGCTTTAGACTTTACCCTCATCCCATCCTTGCTTTCAAGCTTAACCTTTCTGACTGTTCGAGCTGAAACTAGATCACCCTTCTCAATAATGAAATATAAGTGGTAGAGATCCTCGATTGACTCTGGAATTAGCTTTGCAACACCTTTACGCTGATTGAAGTAGAGGATCCTCAAGGCAACACCGCTAGAGATTGTTCAGGACGGGGGTAGCCCCTTTTCTAGCAGCTCATCAAACGTGTAAACCTTTAGTGGGTATGGTATTCTCGTTATA
The DNA here is from genome assembly GCA_027491945.1 of Thermoproteota archaeon. The sequence continues at coordinate 4,348 of JAOZFZ010000001.1, forward strand.
TCTCCTCTCTTCACGCCCGCAAGCACCTTCACACCGTGTTTAGCAGCTACGTCGATCAATCGCTGGGTTATTATTCCATCGAACACCATGAAGCGCGGTTTAAGTGTTTCCAGTTGTTTCTCTATTTCTCCTAGGTTCTTAGCCTCAACAGCCGATTCTCCGAGTATGTCCATACGTTGATCCAGATAATAGACCTTTAATGAACCCACAACCCTTTCCACAAGTTTTTGGAGTTCATATGGCGCTTTTGAACGGGCAATCTCCTTTTTCGCTGCGATTTGGGCCTTGACTGGTAGATGACGAGTTTTTTGCTCTAGGTACTGGTCCACAGGAATCCTGCTCTTTAGCGCCGTCATTATCTCTTTCTCTGTTAGTTCCTCTACAGAACGGCCTGGTGGAGCAAACGCAACGAAGTCTACGTCTGCAACTTGGACGAGTTCTTTGAGTATTAATTCCCCTCCTCTATCTCCGTCTAGAAATGCTGTTGTCTGTTTCCTCCTAGATAATTCTTGAACAGACTTTGGGATGCTGGTTCCCTCAACGGCGATGGCATTCCTAATTCCATGCTTAAGGAGATTGATGACATCGGCACGCCCCTCTACTATTATTATTTCACTGGACCCTTCAACTTCTGGCCCTGCAGGTAGCTTCTCCGGCCCATAAGCTTTGACCTCCTTCATTCGTATGGATTGCTCAATCTCCTGAAGGAGGTTCTCTATTTTTGCGGTTTCCCTCTGCTCCCATTCCTCAAGTATGCGAATGGCCCTGTTCCTGATGGCATTTCTCTTTTCGCTTCTCACATCAATTATCTCGGAGAGCTGTATTTGAGCTGAGCATGGCCCTATTTTGTCTACGGTCTCGACAGCAGCCGCTATTATTGCTGTTTCCACCTTTCCCAGGCTTGATGGTATAGTGATAGTTCCCCTTGTCTTACCGGCTTTAGACTGAAGAGACACGTCAATTCGGCCTATCCGCCCTGTGCGCTGAAGCTCCCTTAAATCAAGCTCTCTTCCAAGAAACCCCTCTAACTGACCAAATATGGCACCCACAACGTCAGATTTCTCAACAACACCATTAACACTCAGGTTCAGCTTGATGACATATTTCACCGTTGAAGGCTCGTTCATTTTCACACCACCCGGAAGTATTGCTGCTTTTCCTCTTAAGCCAATTAGCCAACCCTTCTATTGTTAGGGGGCCTCTAGCGGCCTTGACTGCCAGTCTAAGCCTTTTTCTAATCGAGTCATGAGTTGCCGCCATCGGTTGTACAATATCCGAGACTCTTTTTGCTATTTCCTCTCCTTTTCGATCGAAATCAGAGAGTATGATGAAGCGACACCAGCCATAAGCTGAAATCTTAGCCTGCATAGCAAGATTGAGTAGTTCCCTGAAGGTTAATATGCTGCCATCCCCTATGCCCAGACGTTGAAGTGAAAATTTATCCTTAACACCCTCAACAACAACGAATAGATGAGGGTCTGATTCAACCTTTACCCTTATCTCCCTTAGAAGGGACATTAGCTTATCTAAAGCATCGGCCTCCATTCAACAAACTGCCTCGCTAGTAACTAGACCGGTTGGGCGAGTGGTTGAACAGCCGGTTCTGAGAAGCTGAGTCTGCCCTACTGTGGGAGGTCATCCTCTTCTTTTAAATGTTTCCCATTCTGGCCATTTCACTCTCAATGTAGTGCAACATTTATGCCGACAGCTAAGGCCTTCTCTAAGGTTGAAATAGGGTTTTTAGGCAATAAAGGATGATAATGGTCTTTCTGCGATCGCTTCAATTGTTCTCGCCGGCACATGCGTTTTTAATGCTGGTTTATAACGGAATACCGAGGGGGCATGTAAAGAAAGCGGGGCAGCTATAGGCGTGTAAAAAGGCGGGGGTTGGAATGATCACAGCGAGGGAGAAGGAGAAGTACCGAGAGGCTGCACTAATTCTTGAGAAGGTTATAAAAAGGGTAAAAGCTAAGATAAGGTCAGGAACTCGCCTCCTAGATTTAGCTGATGGGATAGAGAATGAGATATTTAGGTTAGGCGGTAAACCGGCCTTTCCTGTCAATATATCCTTAAACTCATGGGCTGCCCACTATAGCCCAGATGTGAGTGATAGAACAGAAATACAATCCTCTGACGTTGTAAAAGTGGATATAGGAGTTCACATAGATGGTTACATAGTTGACGCAGCTTGGACCTTTGTGTTCAGGAGCGAGTATGAACGGCTTGTTGCGGCGGTTGAAGAAGCCCTAGGCGCCGTGATCGAGAGGATAAGAGCTGGAGTTAAAACAAATAAACTTGGTGAGGTGATCGAGAAGAGGATAAGATCCTTTGACTTGAACCCTGTTCGAAATCTTACGGGGCACATGCTAAAGCGCTATAATCTTCATGCTGGAAAGAGCATTCCAAATGTGAAAACTTTAATGTTCCATAGGTTAAAGGCAGGAGAGGTATATGCTATAGAACCGTTTGCAACTCTTGGAAAAGGAGTTGTAAAGGAAAAGGGGGTTTACACGATATTTAGAGCTGTAAAGCGCAACCCTCAAACATCTTTGAATGAATCTGAGGAGAAAGTTTTTGAGTTTATATGGAGAAGGTACAACAGCCTACCCTTTGCGGGCAGATGGCTCAAGAGGAGATTTGAAGTGAGTATGGTGGAGATGGCGCTTGAGAGGCTGGTAAGGGCAGGGTGCATCCACCGCTATGGTGTACTGGTGGAGGAAACTGGGGGGCTTGTTTCACAGCAGGAGACAACAGTGATAGTTAAACGGAATGGTTGTGAAGTGCTTGTGGGCTTATAGGTAGCTTGCCAAGCTTATACAAGCCTTTTTGGTTTGGGGGCGGGTTCTAGGTATATTAGATCTATGCCCATGTCGCCTGTGCATTTTGGGCACTTTCCGATGATTTTTCCAACGAAGTGACCCGCTTCGAAACTCCTTGTCTCAGTATAGCCGCAGTTATTGCACCTCAACGTTTCGATGATTTTATCCTCCTTGCGGGGTTGAAGGCGGAGCGGAACAATCTGCGACATGAATATAAGGAGAAACGCTCCCATGAACAGGAGAAATAATATTTGAGATGATACACCGCCCTCCGCCACCCGATCCGATTGCATAATTGAGATAACAAGCAATGAAAGAAGGAGAAGGATAATCAGGAGATAAGAAACATTAACGATAAACCTACGGTTTGTTGTTTCAGACATCCTCACTCCCATCTTACTGCCCAACCCCCATTGTGTTTCCAACCCCTATGACGAGGACAACATCATCAATAGCCGTTTTAGTCCGTATTATATCCTTAATCTTCTCCACAACTTTGTCCGCGGAGAGGGCTATCTCCTTTTTCATTGTTGTGATAGCGTCAGCTATGGATTGCTTGATTACAATGGCGTCAATTGGGATGTTGTTCCTTCTCATGACCTCCTCGATTTTGTACTTTTCCGGCCCGGGATCCCCAATGGCCGCGCCTACACCCTCTGCCACCTCACCCGTTTTTTCACCCTCAAGTTTTACGGCTGCATCTACTATTATAGCCCTCTTTATCCTTCTCCTGGCCCTACTGACAAGCTTTTTAACGGCTTCTCCGGGCTTTCCAACGTTACCACCTGGACCTTTAGCCTTAACAACATATAACTTTCTGTTTTCGAGCTCCCCACTGTATACTATGGTGTCTTTAACTATTTCCTCATAGGGGAATCCATGGGCTAACTTAAACGCAACGAGTGCCCCTATGCCATCTCCTATTGGGACACCCAGGGAAAACGAGTCTAGGGCCTTAAAGTAGCTGCTTGCTATTTCCATTATCTGGGGTAGCTGCATGTGAATTTGCATAACTATTATTGTGCTCTGAGTCCTTTTTCCAAGCATTAGAAAGTGACGCACCACCCTGTATATGTAGTCTAGGGCTATGCAGGCCTCAAGCATATTTTCGTAGTTATTTCTGCTTATCTCATCAGCCTTTGGGGCTAAGGCTGAGACATAACTCTCTAACTTACCTTTTCCGGTGTCAAGTAGATACTCGAGTCGTTTTAGGACCCCCGCTGGGTCAAGGTCTACAGGAGATATTATAAAGAAGTGAGAAAAGTTTTCTATTTCAGCCAGTGCGTCCTTTTTCTTTTTTCCATGACGAGAAACTGCTTCCGCAAGTTTCTCTTTGCTCTCGTCGGCGAACATCTTTAACTTCTTAAGCTGCCTTTCTATCTCGTTTATCCAGATGAAGAGTTGAATCTTTTGACCATAAAATGTCATGACCACCATGAATATTATGAAAAGAAGGAACGACAGCCATCCTTGGTCTGTATTAACTTGGAGCATTTCGTACATCAACCTGGAAATGTTAACGTCAGTAAAGAGCGCAGCCTTGAGGGGGGGTAACAGCTCTATCCTTTCCCACGCCCTCTCGGAGCGCAGTACTCGGATAGACGAGGCCAGGCTTAACTTCTGAGTTCGGAATGGGATCAGGTGTTTCCCTGGCCTCTATGGCCGTTAACCCCCTTCCCTCGCTGGCCGTGCAACGCGATCTCTTCTAGCGCACCCTAAGAATGGCTTTAAACAATCATTATTTAAACCTTGATGTTCAAGCATAACCTGGGTCAAGGATAGGACCGGGTGCTATAGGATGGCTAAGGAGGTGAAGTCAAAGGGGGATCTCCAAGAGGGGAAGAGAGTTTGGGCTATAGGAACCGTTATGAACGTTAACAAAGGCACCCTGAAACTAAAGCTTATTGATGGCGCCGTCTTAGTTAAGCTTACTGGAGATGTAAAGAGCCATCCTCGGCAAGGGGATGCTCTTCTCATTATAGGTCTCGTCCAGAGTGGTAGAATTTTGGGTGATGTAGTTAAGGTTTTAAGGGGCTTTGACCTTGACCTTTACAGGCTGGCCCTAGAAGGGGTTAAGGCTGGGAAGTGAGTGATGCATGAGCACGTTTAGCATGCTGATAGATGATGTCAACCTTTTTAAGAGGATTATAGAGAGCATAGAGGTGCTTGTCGACGAGGTAGCCCTGAAGATTAATGAAGATGGGGTTTTTACCCGCACAATAGATCTATCAAAGGTTGCAATGATAGAGCTTAATCTGCCAAAGGACTTTTTCGTCAAGTTCTCCTGCCAAGCAGAGACCATGATCGGAATAAGCCTTAATGACCTTAAAACACGACTAAGGAGGGCTAGCTCAACAGATACCATAACGCTCCAGTATAATGATGAGCTGAAAATGGTTGAACTGATAATACAAGGCACATCGAGAAGAACGTTCAGGTTTCGGACACTTGTTAGCTCAGAGGGATACCTCGAAAGGGTCCCAAAGGTGCAGTACGTCGCCAAGGCTAAACTGCTTTCTAAAAGCTTCGCCGATATGATCCTTGACGCTGAAATAGTCTCAGAGCATGTTACGTTAAAAATAATCCCAGAGAGAGTAATAGCAGAGGCAAAAAGTGAGGAGGGAGAAACCATAGTTGAGCTTGATATGGAAACTGGTGGGTTATTGGAGATAGAGGCAGAGGGAGAGGCCTCCTCGACCTACAAGGTGGATCTATTAAAGAATATGCTTAAGGCCTCAAAAATAGCGGAAACCGTTGACATATACCTCGCAAACGATGTTCCACTCAAAATGGAGTACACAATACCTGGTGGAGGATATCTAGCATATTACCTAGCACCTTACATAGCCTAAGTGAAGTTCTAATGCACGACCCCTCGTTTGCCGTAAGGTACCCCTTCAGCCGTGAGGCCAAGGATCTCCTTAGAGAGGAGAAAAAAACACTAGAGGACATATTAAAGGAGAAGCCGCATCTCATTGAAAGAGCTAAAAGAAGAGTTATAGCGGCGTTAATCGGTAAAACGCCGTTTATTGAGAGGGAAAGAGACGGGGAGTATGACCAACTTCTTCTCTACCCGTTGACAATAATGCTTGTAAGAGGTGCACAGGATGGGTATTTAACCTCTAGATTTGCTTCCTACGAGTCAAAGAGGCTTCATAGGAAGCTCGAAAATGAGAGAGAAGAAAACATATTGAAACTTGCTTATGGAACATTTGAAATAAACGTGCTAGTCGTAGAGGAGGTACCAAGTGGTGGGGGCTTAAGGGAGATTCGGGAGTTATACCTCCCCCTAAAAGATTATCTGTCATTGAGCAAGAGGTTTCGAGATCCCATTTGGAAGTTAACCAACAGGAAAGTTACAGGTGGAGCTGTAAAAGTCCATAGGCATGAATTGATAAGATTAATGGCTGAAGCATATAGGTTAAGACTTTTAAAAAGCGGAAGAATGAAGATTACAACGCCTATGCCGAAAAGCGTGTTAGAGGCTATAGATGAGATTAGGGCTCGGTTAATCACTGCAAAATCAGGAAGGACCATCTCTTACACGTCTAGAGGACTACCTCCTTGCTTAGAGGATTTGTTAGGGAGGATTTCAAATCATGAGGACCTCTCACACACAGAGCGCGTAGTGGTAGCGTCTTTCCTGCTGAACAAGGGTGTTGGCGTCGAGGAGGTTATAAAGACTTTTGCTAACCTACCTGACTTTGACGAGGAGAAGACTAGATATCAGGTTGAACACCTTGCCGGTCTGAGGGGGTCTAAGAAGAAATACTCTGCCCCAAGCTGCAAAACAATGAGATCATACGGGCTATGTAGGGCCTCTGAGGCCTGTAGAGGCGTTAACCATCCCCTTCAATTTGGCAGGAAGAGGACGATTGAGGTTGAGCAGCAAAGAGCAGCTGCCAAAGAAAAGAAATAAGGTGTTTATAGAGGGCTTCTTTAGAAGCTACTATAAGAAGAAGAGGAAAACAATAACGCATCCGGAAAGTATAGAGAACAGAGAGTTTGGATTCACGTTCTATGCTAAAGAGGGCATGTATAGGCATATAGCTTTTTCTTCTCTTGGAGAGCTCAGAACGTTTCTTGTTAATCAGGCGCCAGTTAGCGCACACTACTCTACGGCTTTTTACAGGTTCCCAGATAGGCGAGATATGGATCAAAAGGGTTGGAGAGGTGCTGAGTTAGTTTTTGACATAGACGCTGACCACCTCGATATTAAGTTATCAAATGAAGCGTTTACATGGAGATGCTTGGAATGTGGAGAAGTAGGAGCTGGGACAAAAGAAAAATGCGTTAGCTGTGGTTCTTTAAAGTTAAAGGAAATCTTATGGCCGAATTCCGATGTTGTGGCAGCAGCCAGAAGGGAAGTTAAGAAGCTTGTGGATGACTTTCTCGTAGAGGATCTAGGAGTGAAGGAGGAAACGCTTCTCGTCGCATTCTCCGGACATAGAGGCTTTCATATCCATGTAATGAGAGAGGATCTGAATAGGCTAGACTCTGAGGAGCGCAGAGAGATAGTTGACTACATAAAGGGGATAGGTTGGAGCTTAAACGCTTGGTTTCGAGTCGAACGCGGTAGAATCTATGGGCCAAGCATTTTTGACCCGGGATGGGGAGGAAGAGTGGCGTCAGGATTCTTGACCCTTTTAAACCGAAATGATGGTTCGTTACCAGAAGAGCTGGCTAAGAAAAAACGTATGATGAGAGTTAGGCTCTCCATACAGCCAGCACTCTGGTCAGATTCTGAGATTAGAATCTCTAGGAGAAAACTGCTGCAGATCCTGAATAAAGTAGTGGAAGAGAAGAAATGCAGGGTTGACGAGGCTGTAACAGTTGATGTTAGGAGGCTAATGAGAATACCCAATACACTTCACGGGAAAACCGGATTAAAAGCCGCTGTCGTACCTTTAGACACAATAGATGACTTTAACCCATTCGAGCAGGCCTTTTTTAAGGAGAGATGGACGAAGGATGTTAGAGTAAGGGTGAATGCAACAGGTAGAATAATTATGAACAACACAGAGTTCGGACCCTATCACAAGGAGGAGGTTAGCCTGCCAGAGCCTGTTGCCGTCTTTATAGTGCTAAAGGGAGGTGGGGACGTAGTTGGAGATTGACTTGCTTGCTAGAGTTCTGCTTAAAGAGATGCGAAGTTTGGAGGTGAGAAAACTCAGAGGAGAGATAAGTATTTACAACCACGTAAAAGCAAAGATCAGCGAGTTAACATCGAGGATAAGTAGCGACTTGGATGAGGTAGAAAGGGAAATCCTAACCTCCGAAATAAAGTTATTACATCAGATGGCCATGGCTCTTCTAACGTTAAGGCTTTACAAGGCCGTGATAAGTGGCACCGCCAATCTGCTTGATATAGAGAACAAAGCATTGGAAACTCTGAAAAATATCATCAGCAGCGGTGAAGAGAGCTGCAAAACCAAGCCTCATGTTGAAGCCATTGATCTCAAGGGGCTCTCTCTTGCGTTGCTGAGGTGTATGTCAGATTTTTCGGAATTCGTTGGGCCTGAAGACTTAAAAACGTATGGTCCTTTAAGAGAGGGTGATCTTCTCCTCACAACTATTAACAATGTTAAGCCTTTAATTAGAAAGGGTATTGTGAGGGTTGTGAAAACACTTAGAGGGGTCTCATTCGGGGATGACAATGAAGGTTCCAAACATGCTTCGAACATATTGCCCCAAATGTAAGTCTCACACAGAACACTCTGTTAAGATCTTTAAGAAGGGAAAGAGCCGTAAGATGTCGTGGGGCGAAAGGCAACATAAGAAGCTACTCCGTGGGTATGGAGGTGCACCTAGAGGTAAGCAGAGAACGGTGAAGCGCACAAAGAAGCAGGCAATGATGTTAACATGCAAAGTCTGTGGTTACACGTTGGTTAGGAGGGGCGTGAGGCTAAAGAAGGTAGAGCTTAAGAGGTGACAGCCTTGAAAGCTGAGGAGCCATGGAAAAAGAGAGAAACCGAGTACATCCCTAAACCTAAGAGCAGGTTTTACATGGCAAAGTGCCCCAATTGCGGCCATGAACAAATACTTTACTCCCACTCAACCCTTGTGGTTGAGTGCATGGTGTGTGGGAATGTGCTGGCAGAGCCACGTGGTGGGAAGGCAAAAATAAGGGCAAGGATAATAAAGGAGTTAGGTTGAGAGGGGATGTTCAAAAGGAGATCCTTTCCAAGAAGGGGTGAACTGGTAATAGGGGAGGTAACAAGAATAGACGAGTATGGAGCTTACATCCATATCTCGGAATACGAGAAAGAGGGGTTTATACCCAGATCAGAGGTCTCGAGTAAGTGGGTTAAGGATATAAGACATTTTGTGAGGGAGAACCAAAGGGTAGTAGCACGTGTTATAAGGGTAAACCCACGGCGTGAGATAATAGACCTATCCCTGAAGAGCGTAAGGGAAGGAGAAGCTAAAAAGGCTCTTCAGGAATGGAAAAGGAGAAAGCGCGCCGTTTACCTTCTTAATCTGCTAAGTAAAAGGTTAAAGCGTAGCTTAGAGGATATCTATAAGCGTGTGGGGACGAGGTTTGAGAGAGAGTTTGGTGATGCTCTAGCTGGATTTGAAATGGTTGTATATGAGGGCCCTGAGTTCTTAGACAAAATGGGGTTTACCGACGAAGAGAAGGGGGCAATTAGGGAGATAGCGGAACGCAACATAGAGGTTCCGATTGTGACTATGTCACGATATGTTAAGTTGGTAAGCCTTGCTCCGGATGGAGTTAAGGCAATAAGGGACGTTTTGGTTGGGGCTAGAGAAGAGAACAAAGAGAATGGCTTTGAGATAAAAATAACTAGTGCAGGGTCACCGCGATATAGGATAACGGTAATCTCGGATGATGCAAAAAGGGTTGACAGAAAGCTCAGGGATATAATACGCCACATGCAGGAAGCTGCGCAGAGAAAACCTGGTATGAACATCGAGATCCTTGAAAAGAAAGAGGTCAGGAAAGGTGGCTAGCGGGGTTTTGGTGAAGTGCAAAACCTGCAGCGCATATTTCATCGAGGAAGAAATGTGCCCGAGATGCGGTGGTGAGACAGAAATACCTGGTCTAACGAATAAGAACCTCAAGAGGATGGTTGAACGCATACAGGAGGTTATAAAAAGAGGTGAAACAGCCTATCTGCTAAGAATCCTTAGCAGCGATTGTTAACCGTTGCAAAGAAGAATTTAAATAGAACCGGGATGAAATGCATTTTGATGAGCCCTGGTAGCTCAGTGGTAGAGCGGCTGACTATGAGGGCCGATCCTCGTATAGATGGGAGAGCAGCAGGTCGCGGGTTCAAATCCCGCCCAGGGCTTTTTAATTCACCCAATCTCTCAATCCTAGTCTTTTAACCAAAAGGGATGGATAAGCTTTAAATAATGTGTTCTCTATGCCTCCTTGGAGATCACCCAATGGGCGGGGGTTGCCGAGCCAGGTCAAAGGCGCCAGACTCAAGATCAGAGAGATCTGGTGGATCAGTCCTTCGAGGGTTCAAATCCCTCCCCCCGCATGTGCCCCGGTAGCTCAAGATTTGGGAGAAGCCCAAATCGGCGAGGCTGGCCGGAGCGCCGGCTTGGTATTACCGTCTACTGTAATAATGAAGAGCCGGAGGTCGCGGGTTCGAGTCCCGCCCGGGGCTTCTCTAATTCTTGCTGCAAAGCTCTTAAAAACGAGGGCAAAGGACGAACAAGAGCTGCAGACTAAGAACGAGTGAGGTGCCGGGGGCGGGCGGCTCGGTGGAGCTTTCGAACCCGCGACCTCTAGATTATGAGTCTAGCGCTCTTGTTGGGTTTATTAACCCTCTAACCACCTGAGCTACCCCGGCTTTTGGGAGCAATATACCAACACGAGTCTGAAGAGGGGCCTGCTAGCTTTTAAAATCTTTTCTCTTCACACGCGATAAGGAGCGATCAATAGTCATATCGATTAAGCTGAGCGGATGAGAAAAAATTTTAAAGGTTTTAACGTAACCGTTAACCCCCATAGAAGCCGCCGTAGCTCAGCTCGGTAGAGCGAGGGACTTGTAAGCTGGTACGGCTAGTCAGGGGATCCCTTGGTCGAGGGTTCAAATAGCCCTTGCTCGAGGCGAGGGCTTGAAAATCCCTCCGGCGGCTTTACAGAGGGGCCGTGGGGTAGCTAGGTCCATCCTTCGAGACTTGGGCTCTCGAGAGCTGAAAGCCGAGAAACCCCGGTTCAAATCCGGGCGGCCCCATCCATCATTAATAAGGTAATACATCACAGAGTTTTTTCCATGAGATAGGCGTCTTCTCCATCCCTGTAATAGCCCTTCAGGACATCCATAATTTTGTAACCAAGCTTCTTGTAGAGGAAGATGCCAGGGTAATTCATAACCCTAACCTCTAAAAAAATGCTCTTTAAACCCTCAGCCCTGGCCCTCTCCTCAAGGTGGAGAAGAAGGGAGGTTGCTATTCCCATCCTCCTATACTGGGGTATTATAGCGATTGAGATCAAATGAAGCCTTTTAGTCACGCCAAGAAAGCGAATATGGGGCTCTACCCGGGCCATTGCATAGCCAACTATCCCCCCACCCGCATCGGCGACGAGAAAATATTGAGGAAAGTTAACAAGTATGTTCTCAAAAAATTGCCGAGAATAATTTTCAGGAAGACAGGTCCTATTTATTTCCATTACTCGAGAAATCTCTGAACGTTTAACGCCACGTATAAGAAGGGGTTTTCTCTGCATCCCTGAGACAACACCCCATCGCTTGTAGTGATGCGGGGGGTGGGATTTGAACCCACGCAGAGCTAACTCACCAGGTCTCTCCACAAGACCTAAGCCTGGCGCCTTTGACCTGGCTCGGCAACCCCCGCTTTCATCTATAGATCACTCTACTCTACAACTTTTTAAGTTTGAATAAATCTAAGAGGGCGACCCTCTCAAGCATCAGTTTTTCGGCTCTCTCCTGAATGCTTTCACCGGGAAGCCGGGTTTTAGCGATGAGTTTTCGATTAACATCATGGGATTTAAAAGCTTTTTTCTGAGGAGATTGCAGGCAAGGCATGGATGCTATTAACCCCCTCTCCATTAAAAATCGGCAAAGTAGCCTTGTTGCCCTAGAGAGCTCCCTTTTCCTATTGTATAAGAACAAGACCAGTAAACATGGAGACGCAAGGTTGTTTTTCTCCTTCATCTTAGAGATTTGCCGTTCACCGATTAGATAACAGAGAATTTCAATTTCTAACTTCTTTGAAAGATTATTGCCACCCATAAACGCCCTAAGAGCGTGAATAACGGCACTTTTAGCCTGTTTGAGAGAGAAAAAGAGTTGAGGATTTAGAAATATGAGTTTAACGCTGTACAGATGCTCTACCTTATCTTTAATCGTAAAGAGAAGAAACTCGGGGGGTACGTGCGCAAATTCCAGTAAGAAAACGCGGATTGAACGGTAATACTTAACTTTAGAACTGGGACGGGCCCGGCGGGACTTGAACCCGCGTTCTTCGGCTCCGGAGGCCGACGTGTTCTCCATCTACACCACGGGCCCATCTGTAGGTTTAATGAGTGTTCCAAAATTTATTTCTCCCGAGATAACCTTTAAGAGGTTAGCTGGTTTTCTCCCATCCATAACAAAGATGGAGATTCCTGATCTCTCGGCTATGCGAAGAGAGACGGGATCAAAAAGTTCGTAATACCCGGGTTCAAATCTCTGTGTTTGAAGCAGGTGCAGAAGGTTGCGATGTGTAATAGCTTTCAGCCTTTTTGCATCCCGAGAGAACGTCGGATCTCTGTCGTAGACAGCATCCACACTTGTGCACTTCACTATAAGTTTTGCACCCGTTCTCTCAGCTAAAACTGCTGCAACAGCGTCTGTTGACTGTCCCGGAAACATTCCGCCCACCACAACAACCTTGAAGATTTTCGAGGCAACAACTGCCTCCTCTATTGATTTTGGAACTGCGGGGTAAGCTAGATCTTTCAGTAAGGCTAAGAAAAGCAATGCATGAAGCCTTGTCGCTAAGATCCCTGCCTCGTCCCTTAGGGAATCATCTCCACCGAGTATTTTGATCAAGTTTGAGAACTCACGCGCTAACTCGCCTCCCCCTGTCACAACTACTATACGTTCCCCCCTCTTGGTAACCTCTCTGAGAACTGAAGCGTACTGCTGTAAAAGTGTTTCCCTCTCTTCAAGGGTAAAAATGAAGCCACCCACTTCAACAAGTAAAGGCATGAGGTCACCCAATTGCAAGCTACAAGACTATTAAGCTACTCTGCCCATATCGGCATGCGGATTTAAAGGTTTGGCAGATTTCTCCTAAACCTGGCATGCCAAGACAAAGGATGCATGGAAAGTGTTTGCCATGGCTGAAACAGCATTATATGAGGAGTTGGTTTTTAGAAAGAGAGTTAGGGCCTTAGCCTCAATCCAAGGTTGGGGAACTGAGCTCATATCTCTGTATATCCCTCGTGGTAGGAACCTTGCGGATGTAATGAACTACCTAAAGAGCGAGTACGGGCAAGCCAGCAACATAAAGGACAAAATAACTAATAAGAATGTTAGAGCTTGCCTGCGGACCATAATGCAGAGGTTGAAGATGATAAAGGAAGTACCGAAAAATGGGCTGGCCATTTTCTGTGGCGCCATCCCAACTTCAAATGCCAGAGGTACGGAGAAGATAGAGATACACCTTGTGGAGCCTATAGCCCCCCTAAAGGCCTTTATCTACAGGTGTGGAAATCAGTTTTTCCTTGAACCGCTGGAGAAAATGCTTCTTCCACGCCATATCTATGGTTTCATAGTGATAGATAGGGAAAAGGCCGTGGTTGGCTTGATAAAGGATGTCCATGTTGAAATCATGGGGAAGTATACATCAGGGGCCCCGGGAAAGCATAGAGCCGGAGGCCAGTCTCAACGAAGATTTGAAAGGCTGCGAGAGAAAATAATACTGGAGTATTTCCGCAGGGTTGGAGAACACGCCACAAAGGTTTTTCGTTCGCACCCTCAAATCAAGGGAATAATTGTAGGTGGACCAGGTTTTGCAAAAGAAGACTTTCTAAAGGCAAATGCTCTCCCCTCTGATGTGAAGGCTAAGGTTGTCGGACTCGTTGATACTGGGTATGGGGGAGAGGAGGGAGTTAGAGAACTTATAGTGAAGGCAGGAGAGATAATAGCGGACCTAATGGTGGCTAGGGAAAAGGAGATTGTGCAGGAATTCTTCGAAAAAGTGGTTAAGGAACCTAATATGGTGACATATGGATATAGAGAGGTCCTGGATGCGTTAAAGGTCAGAGCTGTAGAAAGCCTCCTCCTGTCCGAAGGATTGACGCAAAGAAACATAAGGTTAACCTGCAAGCAATGCAAATATACGGAGGAAAAAATCCTAACAAAAGAGGATATTAACAAGCTGCACATAGCCAGCCCGTCCTGTCCAAGCTGTAATGCCCCAATGACGATCGAGAAAGAGGTAGAGTTATTTGACGTCTTTGTTGAAGAGGCCAGAAAGAGCAATGCTAAGCTCCTGATAATCTCCACCGAAACAGAGGAAGGGCAACAGTTTCTGTCAGCCTTTAAAGGTGTAGGGGCAATTCTAAAGTATCCGCTTTACGAGGCTTCTTGGTAGGAATAAAGGGAAGAGAGCAAGATAGTGGACCGGGCGGGACTCGAACCCGCGTTCTCCGCCTCCTTCTTTAAACGCGAAGGCGGCGTGTTCCCTCTACACCACCGGCCCATCAAAGACTTTAAGGAAATGCCAGTTAGAGAACTGATGGGACGCGTTATCTTTAAAAGGTTGACTTAGGGAACCAGGATCTGGTACAGGGTTGGGCCCGTGGCTCAGCCTGGTTAGAGCGTTCAGCGGCTAAAGCGCTCGGCTGATAACCGAGAGGTCGCGGGTTCGAAGCCCGCCGGGCCCACTCATAAAATGACGGGATGTATCGGCCGGGGACATGTCTTGATAGTCTGGTTTGACATCGTCAATGCCCCCCACGCCCGACTTTTCGCGCCGCTAATAAACTGGGTAAAGGGAACTAAGGGTCTGAAAACACTTGTAACAGCGCGCGAATATGGCTATCTAACAGATCTATTGAAGTCTTATGGGTGTAAATTTGAGGTTATCGGCCAACATGGCGGTGGGGAAAAGAGAAGGAAGCTCACTGAAAGTATGAAAAGATTGAAAGAGCTTTACGATCTGATCTCCTCTATGGAAGACCTCGTACTCCTCTCAAAGGCGTCTCCGGAAGCCGTTTACATTGCATATCTCCTCAACATCCCGAGCTTCACGTCTTACGACAATGAGCACAATCAGGCTCTCTGTAGAATCACGTTTCCCGTTTCTAACGTGGTTTTCGTCCCGTCTGTCTTTCCGAGGGAAAGGTTAAGACGATATGGTGTTCTAGAGAGACAAACGGCATTCTTCGATGGTGTGTTTGAAGTGGCCCATGTAAAATGGGCCAAAATTTCAAAACGGGTATTAACCGAGGTGGATGCCACACCTGAAGACAGGATAATTGTTGCAAGAACAGAACCCCTTCAAAGCTCTTATTTAGCGGGTTATGGGAGAACACTGCTCGTAGCGATATTACAGGAGTTGTTCTCGCTACTTAGACCTAATGAGAAACCGAAAATCGTAGTGTTTCCGCGGGAGGAAAGAGAGAAGCTAGAGATAGTGAACCGATTTGGGAGCAGCGTGTTCATCCCCGAGAGAGCCCTAGACACTCTAAGCCTCCTTTACTATTCAAGTGCCTTTCTAGGGGGTGGAGGAACGATGACAAGAGAGGCTGCAGTGATGGGTGTTCCAGCCATCTCATTCTATCCGGGAGCCCAGCTTGCCGTTACGGAGAGACTGATCGAAATGGGTTTGATAAAGCATAGCTTAGATAAGCGTGAAATAGCCAGAATTTTAAGAAGCCTGATCCGGTCGCCAAAAAGAGCTCCAAGAGAGGTTCAGAGGCTTGAGGACCCCCTCTACAAGATGGTATTGTGGGTAAGAGAGCAAAGCTGTCTAAATATACCATACGGCGAGGGAGTTAAACCCATTGACATATAGGGGGTAACGCGTGCAGAATACTATCCGAGCACGCGATCTATCCACGAGTACGTTAGAGGCACTGTTTTCTCTTCGCGAGATGATTCAAGCATTTTCTCGGCTATATAGAGGGCTATTAAGCCGTCCCTACCAGTTACTCTTGGGGCCTCTAATCCCATTGAAACCCGCGCAAAGTGACGGAGTTCCTCCTTTAGGGGCTCAGACCACCTAACCTGGGGGTGTATCTCAACTCTACCTTCCTCTGTGTATTTCTCTATTTTTATGGACCTAGCAGGGTCGTCAAAGTGGATTATTCCATTTTCACCGGTGATTATAACTTGCCTGACCTTACTAGGGGAGAGCCAATTGGCCTCTATAAAGCAGTAAAGGCCATTTTGAAGTTTGAGAAGCGATGTTAAGTGATCCTCCATGGGATATCTGACCTTTCCGGCATAGGCATGTACTTCAATAGGCTCTTGAGAGAACAAGTAGCGTATGAGGTCAATGTCATGGATCGCAAGATCTTTAACGACGCCAATATCGGATATCCTGGTGAATATCATCCCTAGACGGCGAAATGAGGCGACAAGAGGTTTACCAATCATGCTTGACCTCAAGAGCCGTGCAATTTCGTTCACTCCAGAGTTAAACCTCATTATGTGACCAACCATCAGGGTCAGATTTCTCCTTTCTGCCTCCTTTATCGTCCTAATGGCCTCCTTTACGCTTGCAGCAAGAGGCTTCTCTACCAAAACATGTTTCTCGGCTTTAATTGCCTGCAAAGCGAGTTCACTGTGAGTTCTTGTCGGAGTTGCTATCGTTAAGGCATCAACATCTGATTGATCAAGAAGATCCTCAATACACGTATAGGTTTTCACACCAAATAGCCTCTGCGCAAGTTGTAATCGTTCTATGTTTGTGTCTGCAACTGCAACGGCCCTTACCTCCCCTAACTCGCTGAAAGCTCTTAAATGGTTTATGCCCCAGTTGCCTACCCCAACAACTCCTACTTTGAGCCTTTTAGCCCTCAGTGCCATCTCCTTCGCTCCCACTCAAACACCCTCTTTGTTAGTTTATACCAAAGGGTTAACCAGCCAGCTATTATGCCGATTGATAGAAGTATTTTAATCACGGCGTTAAGGAAAATTACTATGTAACACCTGCTGTTTGCCACGGTCAAAGGGACTATGAAATGGTATATTAGCCATACTCCGAAGAGTAGACTAAGCCAGACGAAGATGACAAGAAGGAAGAGGATCGCATGAATTCTCTCCAAGTCGGCTCACCGATCACCTATACTGGGATTAGCAATGAGGTTAGTATAGCTAGGCAACTTGAGAAGGCCATAAGTAAAAATATTGTTTTTACAACTTCCTGCTCCTTTAGGGGTTTACTACCAACTATAAGCCCCACTAAAGTTATAGGAATTCCCTCCTCCCTTGAAATGGAAATTTCACCACCTTCCGTGAGAAGTGTCGGGCGCTTTACCTTTCTGTGCTCACTAAGCCCTGCAGTGCTTACTATATAAAACCCGTTCATAACTACCGGTATAAGGGCAACTAGATATTCAAATTCAACCTTTCCTAGTATTGCTAGTGCTGTCATAATGGCTCCTGTAGACAGAGAGCCAGTGTCACCCCCGAAGACCTTTGCTGGATACCTATTGTACCTGAAGTATGCAGCAAGGGGAGCTAAAAGCGGGGGGGCTAAATAGACAACGTCAACATCACCGGATATAAGCCCACAGATAACCATTGACGAGATAACGATTATTGATATACCCGGCATAACCCCGTTTAGAACGTCAATGAGGTTTATGGCGTTCGCACCAACCGTTATTAGGATAAAGAGAGAGAGAGGGTAGATTATAGTGAGACGAGTTGAACCAATGAAAGGTAGCTCAAGTCTTGGGCTGAAGGCAGAAGATGTAAGGATGGGTAAAGCGCTTAACAGCAGCAATAGAGGTTTTTCCTTTCCTCCGAGCGTTATAACGTCATCCATAAGACCTATAACCCCCGCTATGACTCCCACACAAGCAAGAGCTAAAAAATGGGGGGCTATTCTTGGAAAAAGTATAGAGGAAAGAGAGAGGCCTAAAGTATATCCAAAAAGGAGAATGATGCCCCCCATCTCTGCTACTCTTGGCTTATCTCGCTTATGGACATCTATACCGATTATTCCCTTCTCCTTGGCTTTGGCGATATATCTAGAGAGGAGTAGCTCCACTACTGTATACTGAAGTAAAATTAAGGGGACTAGCTTTAGGAGAATTGAAGTTGCATCTAAGAAAAAGGACATATGGAACCGCCAAACACTTTTATAAGCCTACACCGGCACAAGAAGCCTCACAGGTTCAACATTAAAAAGGTTTTAGTTATGGAGGGTCAAGGGCTTACAACAATAATCTGGATCTCCACGTTTTTTTCGGCATCACTCGCAGTGTCTTACCTCCTAACTCTTGGAATAAGCAGAAGCAGAGTACTAAAGACCTTTCTACTACCCGACCTACATAAACCTGAGAGGCAACTAGTTCCAGGGCTTGGAGGATTAGCACCTATGCTCGCAACCATCCTGTTAGGATCGATTTGGGCATTAAGGTGCAAAAACACGGAAAACATCCTCTTAACTATCACTACGGCCTCTATAATCGGGTTTCTTGGCCTTATGGATGACGTAATATCCCTGAAAAAGGAGGAAAAAGTTATCTCTGTAGCGTTAGTTGTAACCCCATTAGTGATGGGTGTTTTACAGCAAACCCACGTCTCTCAATGTGGAGAAATGCTTATAGCACCTGTGCTTTTCGTTTTGATCGCCTCGGCATTTATCGTTAACGCAACAAACACACTCGCCGGTTTTAATGGCATTGAAGCAGGGTTATCATCCATCATAGCAGCGTTTCTATTAGTAGCATCAAGAGGAATGGCAGATTACGCTCCATTAATTGCTATATTCCTAGGGGCTACCCTCGGCTTCCTCATTTTGAACTTCTATCCAGCTAAAATATTCCCAAGTAATGTGGGTAGCTTCTTTTTTGGAGGATTTTTGGCATCATATTCCATCCTAGTGAACCGTATAGCGATAACTCTATTACTCTTCATTCCTCACCTTGTGGATTTTCTGCTTAAGCTAGGAATAGGGCTGGAATGCAGGGAAAAGAGGCACGCACTCATTAATGCGAATGGGCGCTTAGTCCCGCCAGACTATCGCTCACTGCTGGCAGTTCTAATAAACAGGCTTAAACCAACAGAACGATCTCTCGTACTGGTTATGTATTCCATAGAGGCTGTTTTAGCAGTTTTGGTGGCCATCAGCCTCCCAGCAATAGAGATATGGCTAGAAGAAAATGTAGGCTTTCTGCTCCTCCCATTTCACCCGGAATAGTAAGTAAAGGAGAGGGTATTCGAATTAAGGAAAATTTTAAAATTAAAGGAAGCTAAATTGGCATGTCGGAGGCTGCTACAGAAGGGCCCGTAGCGTAGTAAGGATAACGCGTCGGCCTCCTACCTAGTGAAGAAAGCCGAAGAACGCGGGTTCAAGTCCCGCCGGGCCCGCTTCCATAGGGCGGGGGTTGCCGAGCCAGGTCAAAGGCGCCAGACTTAAGATCTTGGAGAGATCTGGTGGAATAGTCCTTCGTGGGTTCGAATCCCACCCCCCGCATGGGAGAGCATAGGAGTAAACTTTAAAACAAGTTGACAGGCCCTTCAATATGAAGAATGGGGGATACAGGAGCCCCGTGGTGTAGTGGCCAAGCATGGCGGACTTTGGATCCGCTGACCCCGGTTCGAATCCGGGCGGGGCTATACAGATGGGCCCGTGGCTCAGCCTGGTTAGAGCGCTTGCCTTATAAGGGCGTGGCGCCCTTTGCAGGCCGCGCTCACTACAGCTAAGAGAGCAAGAGGTCGCGGGTTCGAAGCCCGCCGGGCCCACCTCAATACTACCGGCAATTCTAGTACGGTATGGGTTGATCTCGAAGAGAGAACTGAGAGTAGAGTATAATTTAAATAGTCACAAGCTGGCCTTGTATATACAGTTGGGCAAAGCTATATGGAAGCGGGGTGGGGCAGCCAGGTTAGCCCGCGGGGCTCATATCATCCCTTTTTAAGGTGTAAGAGACCCCGAGGTCAGTGGTTCAAATCCACTCCCCGCTACCATATTCCTATATTATGTTTGCGGGCTGATCTGGCGCCTAGAATTACATGTCACTTGCTGCCATGTGGCACCTTATGTGGAACAAGTAGAACTGCCCTCTTTATGTGACTCTTAAGATCTTAAGAGCTTTATTAATGTGAAAGCACAAAGGCTCTGTTCCTCCTTGTAGATTGTCAGCTTGACCTGTTTTCTCGGCGCAAACACCAAAAAAGTGGTTTGCTACCTACCTTTCCATTGCTTTTATTTTATATAGGGAACTAGCTTATGCTATCTAGCTGAGCAGATAGAGGGGGAGTAGTGCAATAAGTTAGCCTTTATATCTACCTCCTCTCAGGCATGGTGGTACGATGAGTGAGTTCCTTTTTGAATGGCTGTTTAAACCTAAGTTAAAGGACCCTGTGTTAATAGAGGGGTTACCAGGGATAGGTTTCGTGGGGAAAATATCTGCTGATTATCTGTTAAGCACATATGATGCAGAAAGGTTCGCGGAGATTTACTCTTCGCGCTTTATTGAAGCAGCTTACGTTGAGGAGGAAACAGGCCTTAGCAAGTTACCCTCTAATGAGCTTTACGTAATTAAAGGAGAGGAAATTTCTTGTCCAAGAGATTTAGTTATACTTAGTGGCGATTGCCAACCTCCTGTTAGGGACACCTTAGCTCACTTTCTACTCTCAATGCAGATAGTTAAGGCCCATAGAGATCTTGGTGGAGAGCTTATTATAACACTCGGGGGGCTTCAGACACCGCGCATCTATATACCACCGTTAATATTTGTGAGCGTTACTGATGAGAAGATATTTAAATCACTAGGTCTTGGAAAAAACGGAGTTCAAAAGAGCAATTCTGGAAGGATATACGGAGCAGCTGGTCTACTTTTAGGATTTGCGAAGGTGTTTGACCTCAGGGGAATATCCCTTCTCGGAACTACTCTTGGGACATTCCCCGATTACTATGCATCTTATCACGTTTTAAAGGTTCTTTCAAACGTTTTAGGCGCAGACATCGATCTAAGTGACCTAGAGGATGACATGGAAGAGACAAAAAGAGCATTAATGGCTATGAAACAGTCTGAAGAAGAGAAGGAGAAAAGAATTAGCGAGAAAGGGCTTGATTATGTAGGATAAGCTGTTAAAGTTACTCTTTCTCCGGGAACGGGTGGATTGTTATAAGGGTCTGGGTGCTTTTTATGCCCTCTATATTTCTTATTTTCTCAACGATGTCCTTGAAGACCTCTCTTTTCGCTGCCAGCAATTCGAGGACCAGGTCGTACATCCCGGTTACTATGTATCCTCTCTTAACGCCCTCAATGTTAGTTGCCTCCTTTAGTATGGTGTCTTCCCTTCCAGGTTCTGTCTCAATAAGCATAAATGCGTGGAACAAGCTATCTCCCTCAGCCGTTTTGCGCAAAGGTGTGAGCCAAGCTGGCTGTAATCCGCCTTCTATTTATAGCCGACATTTGACTAAGCGGGATACCCCTCGGTGCAAGTGCTCATAGGGATTTGACCCTTTGGCTTCAAGCACGGCCGTTTCACCGAATCTTGCAGGCTCTTCCGGTTTTTCCCATCATTCTCACGGCCTGCAAGGCGTTTCGTTTCTGTGCCGGAGGAGGCCTCTCGGCCTGCACCTTTCGGTGCCTTGAACTTGCACGCGCCGGCGGATTTCTTCGGTTTACCCGTGGGTCGGCCACCAGCTTGGCGCGCCAGCCATAGGTTTTAGTGGCGATGGGCACAGCCGCCTCGGTTTCGGGCTTTTGGGAGCAGCAGGCTGAACCGGTCGCCCCGAAGGGCTTCCGGCTTACACCTCTGCCCCATCAAACGGGTCTTCTACCCGGGCCCTTACCCCCGGCAGGGAGCAGTCACCTGCTCCCTCGGCCACCGCCAGCCAGGGGACGGCTGTCTCTTTTCGCAGCCCGCTTCGGGCTTATATGCTTTCAGCCCTTATCGGTTGCGGCGTGGCTGCCCGGCATGCCCTGTAGGACAGCCGGTCACCAGTGGCCGCGGGGTCCTGTTCCTTTCGTACTAGGGACCCCTTCTGCTCAGACAGCCAGCACGCCCGACAGATAGAATCCGAGCTGGCTCACGACGCTCTGAACCCAGCTCACGTTCCCCTTTAATGGGCGAGCATCCCCACCCTTGGAGGCTGCTGCACCCCCAGGATGGGAAGTGCCGACGACGAGGAAGCAAGCCTCGGGGTCGATGTGGACTCTCACCCGAGACGACTCCGTTACCCCTGAGGTAACTTTTCTGTCATATCCAGCCCCCACTAGTGGGGGCATGGATGTTCGCTAGGCCCGGCTTTCACCCCTGGATTCCTTGCTGTGCGGAATCCAGTCAGGCCAGCTTTTGGCCTTGCCCTCTGCGGCGGGTTTCCGTCCCGCCTGAGCTGGCCTTTGGGCGCCCCCGATGCCCTTTCAGGGGCGTGCCGCCCCAGCCAAACTGCCCACCTGGCCCTGTCCGGTTCCCCGTTAGCGCCACAGCTTTGGAAGGGTGGTGTTCCATTGGCGCCTCCCCACGCCCCGAAAGGCGTGGTTCAAGGGCTCCCACCTACGCTATGCATCCAAAGCTGCGACGCAAGACCAGGCTGCAGTAAAGCTCTGCAGGGTCTTCTCTTCCCGTCGGGCGTTCCTGGACTTTTCACCAGGACGTGGGTTCACCGGGTGCCGGGCAGGGACAGTGGGGTCCTCGTTGGTCCGTTCATGCACGTCGGCTTTTAACCGACAAGGCATTTGGCTACCTTCAGAGGGTCACAGTTACCCCCGGCGTTTACCGGCCCTTCAGCAGGTTGTAACCCGCTTTCAGGTCCCGGCACTGGCCAGGATTCAGCCCCCGTACACACCCTTTCGGGCTCGCGGGGACCTATGTTTTTGTTAAACAGTCGGGACCCCCTTGTCACTGCGACCTGCGGTCCCCACCATTCCTGGTGAAAACCGCAGGCACCCCTTCTACCGAAGTTACGGGGCTAATTTGCCGATTTCCCTTGCCCGGCTTATCCCGACAGGCTTTAGGCTTCTCACCCAGGGCACCTGTGTCGGTTCTCGGTACCATCGCGGAGGATCCTTTCGCATTCCCTTTTCAACGGGCCTAGGGGTCGGCCGAAGGGCCCTACATGACGGGCCCCTCATCCCTCCTTCGGCCGGTTCTCTCCGTTACGGAACTCCCCGGCCTTCAAAGGTTGACTGGGTTTAGCCCAGTCGGCCTACCCCAAGCCGTCGGGAATGCGACTTTACGTTGCCGTGAAGCGTACCTCCGCGGCAGAGGAATATTAACCTCTTTCCCTTTCGGCCGGACCGAGGTACGGGCGGCCTTAGGATGGGCTAACCATCGGCTGACGAAGCATTGCCGATGAACCCTGGCCCTTCCAGCCGCCGGGATTCTCACCCGGCTTTGCTGCTACTACCGCCAGGATTCTCATTCCAGGCCGGTCCACCAGCCCCTACGGACTGGCTTCTACCCAGCCCGGACGCCCCCATACCAGCACGGTCTCCCGTGCTCCGAGGTATCGGCGGTCGGCTTGAGCCCCGTCCATTTTCGGGGCCCCCAGCCTCGGTGGGTAAGCTGTTACGCACTTCTTAGAGGATGGCTGCTTCTAAGCCTACCTCCCCACTGTCTTAGGCTGGGGACGCCCTTTGGACTTCGACACTTAGCCGACTCTTTGGGGCCTTAACCTCGGTTTGGGTTGTTCCCCTCTCGGCCTGAGGGCTTACCCCTCAGAACCCAACTCCAGGCGTCTGCGGCGTCGCCGAATTCGGAGTTTGAATGGGTAGCGAGGCCGAAGCCCCTAACTACCCAATCAGTGCTCTACCTCGGCGACTACCTCAGCCTGGGCTAGCCTGCGGGCTATTTCTGGGGGAACCAGCTATCGCCGGGTTAGATTGGTCTTTCGCCCCTAGTCCCCAGTCATGGGATCGAATTGCACGTCAGAACCCCTTCGGGCTTCCACCGAGCTGTAGCCCGGCTTCACCCTGCTGGGGACTAGATCACCCGGCTTCGGGTCTCATGGGCGTGATTCCGGGCGCTTTCACACCCAGCCCCTCACCCATATTGAGGGCTGCGGGCTTTTCGGTTTCCCTACGCCTTCGGGGTTGCTCCCCTTAGGCTCACCACGCCCATGAACTCCCTGGCCCATGCTTCGAGACGCAAGATATGACCCTGATCTTCTCCCCTCACCTTGAGCGTCACCGCTCTCAGTTTTGGGGAGAGTCACCTCTTTCGGGCCATATCGCATATAGCTACCCAGTTTCAGGCTCTTTTCACCCCCCTTCCGGGGTGCTTTTCAGCTTTCTCTCACGATACTTGTTCACTATCGGTCTCGGGACGTATTTAGCCTTGGAAGCTAGTGCCTCCCATCTTCCCGCAGGATATCCAACCTACGGTACTCTGGATCAACCCCCACCCCTCTTCGCTTACGCCTACGGGACTATCACCCTCTGCGGTGGGGCGTTCCAGCCCACTTCGGCTTCACGAAGTAGGGATGTATGTGGGGCGATCCGAAACCTCACATCCCCATAGACTTATCGTCTATGGGTTCGATTTGGGCTGTGCCGTTTTCCCTCGCCGGTACTCACGGCATCTCGTTTGATTTCTTTTCCTGCGCCTACTAAGATGCTTCAATTCGGCGCGTTCCCCCTCGCCAAATGGCGAGTGCTGCTGGGGCAGCGGGAGGTCCCATTCAGCGATCCCCGGATCGAAGCTTGCATGCAGCTCCCCGGGGCTTATCGCAGCTTGCCACGGCCTTCCTCGGCGCCCGAGCCTAGCCATCCACCGGGTAGCGTCTGCCCTCGGCGGCTGAAGCCCATTTTCGCCAAAACCTATGGCTGGCGAGCATAGCGATCACTAGGATCGCTCCGCCCTTGGCTCCAAAGGTTGTAACCTTTGGAGCTGCATGATAAACACAAACGGTGGTTTGACTCCTGTTCGTGGGTAAGGATTCCTGAACTGAGTGGGTGGAGAGGGAAGGTTGTGGGTAGTGGAAGGCCTTAGTGTTCAGAAATAGACTAGGGTTATGTAGGAGGTGATCCAGCCGCAGGTTCCCCTACGGCTACCTTGTTACGACTTACCCCCCCTCGTCGAGCTTAGCTTCGACAGGGCCAACTCGACCCCGCCTCAGCCAGGCTCAACTCGGGTGAGTTGACGGGCAGTGTGTGCAAGGAGCAGGGACGTATTCACCGCGCGATGGTGGCACGCGGGTACTGGGCATTCCATATTCACGAGGGCGAGTTGCAGCCCTCGATCCTAACTACGGCAGGGTTTAGGGATTGCCTTCCCCTCTCGGGGTCGGATCCCTCTGTCCCTGCCATTGCAGCCCGCGTGTGGCCCGGGGGTTTCGGGGCATACCGACCTGCCGTCGCCCGCTCCCTCCTCTGCCTTAAACGGCAGCGGTCTCCCCAGTTTGCATGAACCCCTTTCGGGGTCCATTAGCAACTGGGGATGCGGGTCTCGCCCGTTCCCTGAGTTAACAGGATGCCTCACGGCACGAGCTGACGACGGCCATGCACCACCTCTCAGCTCGTCTGGTAAGGTCTTCAGCCTGACCTTCATCCTGCTGTCTCCCCCGGTAAGGTTTCCGGCGTTGAATCCGATTAAACCGCAGGCGTTCACGCCTTGTAGTGCTCCCCCGCCAATTCCTTTAAGTTTCAGCCTTGCGGCCGTACTCCCCAGGCGGCAGACTTAACGGTTTCCCTTCGGCACTGCACCGCCCCAAGAGCGGTGCAACACCTAGTCTGCATCGTTTACGGCCAGGACTACGGGGGTATCTAATCCCCTTCGCTCCCCTGGCTTTCGTCCCTCACCGTCGAGCGCGTTCTGGCCGAGCGCCTTCGCCACTGGTGGTCCTCCCGGGATTACAGGATTTTACCCCTACTCCAGGAATACCCTCGGCCTCTCCCGCCTCCTAGCCTGGCAGTATGCCTGGCAGTCCAACAGTTTTCTGCTGGATTTAACCAGGCACTTACCAAGCCGGCTACGGACGCTTTAAGCCCAATAAAAGTGGCGGCCACTCGAGGAGCTGGTTTTACCGCGGCTGCTGGCACCAGCCTTGCCCTCCCCTTGCTAGACCGGGCTTTTTACACCCGGCCACAGCTGCCATTAGGCAGCACTCAGGCTCCCTCCGTCACGGTTTCCCGCATTGCGGAATTTTCGCGCCTGCTGCGCCCCTTAGGGCCTGGGGCCTTGTCTCAGTCCCCATCTCCGGGCTCCTGCTCCCACAGCCCGTACCGGTCACAGGCTTGGTGGGCCATTACCCCACCAACTACCTGATCGGCCGCAGCCCCATCCTCAGGCGGGGCGGAGCCCCCTTTTGGTGCGGACCCATTCCAGGAGACCGCACCTATCTGGGATTAGCCCCAGTTTCCCGGGGTTATCCCAGTCCTGAGGGTAGGTTGGCCACGTGTTACTGAGCCGTCCGCCACGGAGGCCGAGGCCCCCGTAAGACTTGCATGGCTTAGTCGGAGCCTGATAGCGGCCGCCTCCGGCAGGATCAACCGGGGTCGTACCGCAAGGCCGAACACTAAGGCCTTCCACCACCCTTGGACCTGAGCTTGCCTCAGATCCGCATCAGAAAACTGAACCTGCGCCTGAAAAAGAACCTTCATCGAGTGCTATGGAGCTTCTCCGGCCCCAACGCCTGCGCAGGTTATGCGAAGCTACCTTACATAGCACAAGTTTACATTTTAAAATTTTACTAAATCCGGCAGGCCAGTTAAACCGGTCAATCAGAGGCTTTGGGATGGACCGGGCGGGACTCGAACCCGCGACCTCCCGGTCGCAAACCGGGTGCTCTCCCAGCTGAGCTACCGGCCCGTCAGAAGCAATAATAGGCCGGGAGCGGGATTTGAACCCGCGTCAAGGGCTGTCTGCAGCCTCCACAGGCATCTATCAACCCCAAGCGGTTGACCCTAGGCTACCAGGCTGCCCCATCCCGGCTTCCACAGAACTATGCGGGGGGCGGGATTCGAACCCGCGCAGGGCTGTCCCACTAGCTCCTGAAGCTAGCGCCTTTGACCTGGCTCGGCAACCCCCGCCTGATGACTTGAGCATTGAAATGTAAAGATAAAAATCTTTAGGCTTTAAGACTTCTCTAAACTTGCCGATTAGTCAACTATGGTCTCAAGCTGACTCATGCAAGACCATATTTTCGTCCTTGTGTGGGGAGGCATGTTCGGATCGCTGCTTATCTCGTCTAGTATTGATGTTGCAATGCTTGCCCTTAGCCCGGGGCTGTGTTCTTTGTTTAACAGGGCCGCTATTGCTTCATTAGCAGTTCTGCGTATGTTTCTAGGTACCGATGTATCCTCGATTATGCTTCTCAAAATTGATACAATCCGATCTATTGTCTCTTTATATTTCTCCTCCTTAGCCATGGAAAACACCTCAAGCGATGCCTAAGAAAGAGATGAGGGCTATAAGGAAAACAGCTATAGGGGCTATTGCACGGGGTTTTAAAAATCATTAGGAGAATACTTCAGGATACTTAAATAAGAATCTGTTAAGCTTGCCCTTGAGGGACAGTTTTGAGTAAGGTGCGGGTATATTGGAGAGGAAGGTAAAGGATATGGCAGAGCTTCTCAGAAAAGGGGCAAAAATGACATCAGAGGTTTGCCCGATCTGCTCAACGCCGCTTTTCGAAATGCAAGGTAAAGTGTGGTGTCCATCGTGCCGTAGAGAAGTCATAGTCGTACCACGCACAAGTTACTTAGAGGCTGGGGATATGGCAACAATTCTCTCCCTGCAGAGGGCTATTCTTAACAAATTATCTAGCCTAACAGAGGCAATAGAGAAAGAACATGAGATGAAATCCCTAAGGGAGAAGCTCACAGTAGCCCTCCTCTGTATTGGACTACTGGAGAAAACATACCGTTTAGTACGAGATTTACTTAACCGTCAAGCGGTGGCTAGGGGTTGATTAAGAACCTGTCTCATGAGACAGGTTATGCTAAAAAGCTATCTCTTAAGGTACGGACTAAGAATCCGTTAGAAGAGGCTTTACGCGCATTTGAGAACATAAATGGAGCAATGATAATAGAGAAGGGTGGTGATGAGAGTGTTATTGCTCATGAAATTAAAGTTTTCCTGATTGAACGATATAGAATTCTTTCTCTCGGCCGAGGAGGAAGGAAAACGGCGCTTTGGAGCATTAAAAAATTAAAGAGAAGTCATCTGAAGTTTGAGGTACATATAAAACATAGAATACTCACAGCCAATCTAAGGCAAGCAGGTAAGGCTACAAGAGACGTTTTTGAAGTAGTTATCGAAAAAAGAGATAACTGTCTGGTACTCTTCATTAGACTTCTTCGAGGGCTTGGGAGAGTAGATCCTTCGGTTTTAGCAAAAATTTTAAGTATCGAATTTAAGAAAAAAGGCCTTGAAAAGGGTGTATAAGATGGAAAACTCACTAGAGCTTGTTGAAAAGAAATTTCCCGGGTCAATTATAGGGAAGGCTGTTATTGATGAAAAAGCTGATTGTGTTGGAATAGCAAAGTCCTTACGTCTGAAAATACCAAAGTTCGAATTGAGTCTACTCATTCAAGGAGTTGATAGCCAGGGGAAAATAGTGGAGTGGGAGGTTCCTATATCTGACATAAAGGCCATTGGGACAATGATAAGAATACTTAGCTCAGTTAAAAGCTTAAAAAGACTGGATGAGAGGGAGGTCCTTAAGCTCCGGAATGACCTAGGGAAGACGATAAAAAGTGAACTGCAGCAGATCTTTACCACTGTTTGAACGAAGTGGTGATTTGGTGCGTTTTCTCGAGATCAGGGATCCTGTGCACAATTATATTGTGTTAAATCAGCTGGAAAAGATAATAGTTGATACACCCGCGTTTCAACGCCTTAGAAACATAAAACAGCTAGCTGCGGCCTATGTTGTATATCCCGGAGCAACACATACTAGATTTGATCATTCGCTTGGAGTATTGCATATAGCGGGGAAAATGGCAAGGCACCTTCAGAGCAGGGGTTACGTTGATCATGACGGTTGGCAGCTAGTTCGCCTCTCAGGCTTGCTGCACGACATAGGGCATGGCCCATTCTCGCACGTGTTTGAACAGGTAATGGTTATGCTCCTTGGGAAGACACATGAAGACATAACCTGTTGGCTACTTGAACATTCAGAGATTAAAGAGACCTTAGAGGAACAAGGGTTTACTGCACGCTCCATATCAAAGATCCTTAAAGGCAGAGATATCCTGTCTCAACTTATAAAGGGATGCATAGATGCTGACAAGCTAGATTTCCTCGTCAGAGATTCGCACTTCACAGGGGTCGAGTATGGCAGAATAGACGTCTATAGGCTCATTTACAGTTCAGAGATATGTGAAGATATGATTGCTATTGATTACGGAGGGCTAGCGGCACTAGAATCGTTTCTTATTGCTAGATACGAGATGTTCAAAGCCGTTTATTACCACAAAACCGTGAGAGCAGCCGAGCTAATGCTTATAAAGGCCATTGAAGAGGCCGCCGAGCACCTAGGGATCGACAGAAACCTGATAAGCGATCCGCAGGAGTATTTGAGGCTTGATGATGTGCAGCTTACATATAGGCTGAGAATGCTAAGGGAGGAGGAAGATGAGAGCACCAAAAAGGCATATAAGCTTTTCAAGGAGTTTGAACAACGAAGGCTTCTCAAAGTAGCCTATGAAAAGGTTGTTGAAACGCGAGATGAGTTTCTCTTAAAACTTATAAAAAGGCCATCTGTTATCAGAAATATCGAAGCAGAGATAGCAGAGAAAGCTGATTTAGATCCAGGATATGTAATAGTTGATAGCACTATGCTTCCTTCAATTCCATATAAGCTAGAAGACGCCTCCTTTGCCGATGTCCCAATTGTAGAAAAAGAGAACGGAAAAATACAGCTAGTTGGTCGCGCGTCCCAGATGTCAATTTTGTATAACGTGTTAAGGAAATATCTCGACGTAATCAGAGTATATACCTACGAGAGATATCGAACTAAAGTAGCAAAGGCAGCAACTGACATGTTCGGAGAACCCTTCATCTCGCAAAGGGTCTCATATTAAGTAGCTAACTACACTTCAACGGCATAATCGTATTATTTGTAGAGCAGGACCCCTCTAGCTATGTCTACAGTTTTTTTTGGTAGCATCAATTATTATCTTTGCCTTGGGAAGTTCGACTTCAAGCGTTTGAACTGATTTTACATTCCTAACAGTGATTCTTCTTATGTTTGTGTGATCCAAACTAGAGCCACGCGTACCCATTAAGATATAATAGTCGAGAGGAGGGTAACTACGAGTTAAAACTGCTTTACGCACTTCTACGTAGTCGTCAATCTTTACATCTCCATCGATCACTATGACGCTTTTTACACTTGGATGAGCGTGAATGGCAGCAATTGCAGCGGTTAAAGGATCGCTTTTATCCCTTTTCTCTATCTGAAGAATTACCTCTAACCAAAACATGCCCGCCGGGGACATGCGAACAGAACAAACTTCAACATGCCTATCTACTTCTGCATATATGGTTGGTTCCCTTGGAAGACCCATTAGAAGTGCATGTTCTATGCCACTTGGAAATATATCGTAATAAATTGGGTCTTGACGCATGTTAATCGCTTTAACCTTTAGGACTGGTTGTTTTCTGACCATATCCACGCCAGCAAGCTCAACAAAGGGGCCCTCCATCTCTTCTCTATCCGTGAGAATCTCACCCTCAAGTATGATCTCCGATTCAACGAGTGCATAGGCTTCAACAGTCTCACAGGGAGCTATATGAAGCGATCTACTTGCCAAGGCGGATGCCACTTCAAGTTCACTCTTTTCTCTGATTGAAGTTGCAGCTGCAAGCATCACAGGGACGTCAACACCTATCAATACGGAGACTGGAAGGTTTTGACCCTCACTTTTAGCCTTTTGAAGGATTCTATGAAGATCACGGCCTTCAACAACACGGACTACAAGTTCTTGACTTGATATAGGGGCCATTCTGTGGAAAGACAGATTGAAAAAGTCTCTTTCTGGGTCATGCACCATAACAATTCCCGAAGTTATGTAGGGGGCGTTCTCCTCAGGATGATGTTTAATTAATGGCAAATATTTGAATAAATTCACCTTTACCTTCACAACCTCGTGGGGGAGATTGAAATCCGAAAATAGTCGAACAACCTTACCCTGTTGGGAACTCATTGAGTTCAGAAGTTTATGCATTAATTCTTGCGGCCGACAGTGAAGAAGAAGAGAGATTAACTTTCTTGAAGAGCATAGCCCAGTAGCCACCTTGAACGTAAATCCTCTATGTTTAGTAAGAGTTAAGAGGCGGACGTCTTCGAAAAGAAGGGGCAACGCGCCATTCGTCTCCTTTTGATACGCCGCAATCTGGGAAGGCAAAACTGGCTTCTTTATCTTTTTAAGCAGTCCCCTCTCCCTTAGAAGGGCTAATGATTTCTCAAGCGGTCTATCCTTTCTTTGAGTAGAGAACTTTCGAGTTTCAGCCATCCCTCCCGTGCACCTCAGCCGGAAAAGAGAATTTTCTAAGGAAAAAATATTAGACTGATGGACGGTTGCAGATATAGGGTGGTGAGATGTTTAAAGCTTTTCTGAAGATCCTCAGGAAGTTTTTAGGCAATAAAAAGGGCATCTCAGAAGTGCTTAGCGAGGCCTTACTAATAGCAGCAGCGATCTCTTTGTTTGTTATAGCCATACTAAACCCCATATCACAAATCGCTGAGTGGCTTGGCGGGATCTGGGGCGGCTTGAATCAGACAGCAGGAAGCGTATCAGAGGGATTAGGGTGGATAATAGATCAAATAAAATCAATGTTCGGGTTTTGAGGGGCGTCTCCACAATGTACAAGATAAACATCCCCTTTATTGTAGCTATATGCATCCTTATGGTGATTCTAATGATGAAGATTTGCTTAGCCTACCCTGAGAATAATACAGAAGGTTTTAAATCGATAGCAGAGGGAATAAGATCCTTCGGGGAAGGTATACACGACATAATACTATCCATAAGAGACGCTGCACTAATAGTATTACGGGTTGCCGGAGGAACCCTTGCACTCATCGGCTTAACTTTATGGGCTACGGAATTAAACCCATATAAAGGCAAAAAAATGGTACTTTCAGGATTAGCGCTTACTCTTATTGTCTCATTACTAAACCTCTAATGAACATATCAACCACTACCTAGAACCGTCTGTGGAGTATTACAGGCTATGAGGCACTTTCTATCGGAATTTTCTGAGGCTTTTCTAAGAAGAGAGCCCATTGACTGCCCTTCATCTAATACAGGCTTCTAATTGGTTACTCGTAGTTACAAAACATACTTTTATTTTTATTTCAGCAGGAACACATGAACATGGACGTAGTTTGATTGGCGGAAGTCGATGTACAAGGGGTTTAGAGCAAAATGAGAAAGAACTGGCGCTGTCTGATAAGAGACCTTATTGGTAAAAATAAACTCGGCTTTGTAGAGCTATATGGTCCTGCTGGTTCAGGGAAGACAGCAATATCGCTAGCATGCGCCCTGAATTGTATAGAAAACGAAGGGAAAGTCTTACTGTTCCACACCGAGGGAGATGGGCTGGAGAAAAGGTTAAAGAGAATGATTCACGAAGAGGATAGGTTAAACATGGAGGGATTGTTCATTGGCAGAATTAACAGCTTTACGCAACAAGCTAAAATTTTCAATAGGCTAGATACGCTTTGCGAGGCTGTAAACCCTGATCTTATAATCATCGACTCTTTGACGCGCATGTATAGATTAGCAGCCTCTAAATCTAAAAAGGACATGAAGATTAACCTTGAACTAAACAGGGAATTTGCAATACTGGCAAGGCTTGGCGAGAGAAGAGGTATTGACATAATAACAACTGCTACTGTTGTAGGCATGGGAGGTGAAGGATATCGCCCTTCAGGTGGAAAGGCCTCACTAGAATGGCCTCAATATATAATTGAGCTCAGTCGAGAAGGAGACCAGCATATTGCACGATTAATAAAGGGGGATAGGCGTCTAGTTGGAGTAACTATAAGATTTAAGGTTACAGAACGTGGTGTTGAACCATGCAGGCAGAATGAGGAAGGTTACAATGAGTGCTGATATAGAGGGAGGATTTATAACGGCACACCAGTTCTGGGAAGAGTATAAAAGGAGAAAAGAAAGAGTGACCACTGGAAGCAGAGCTCTAGACGAAATACTGGGGGGAGGGGTGGAAACTGGAGGTATAACTGAGATATATGGCAGATATGGCGTTGGAAAGACACAGCTTTGCTTTCAATTGGCTGTTAATGTTCAGCTAGACAAAGGGCACGGCGGATTAGAGGGTCGTGCAGTCTTCATTGATACAGAGGGGGCCTTTAATCCAACTCGCGTCAGTGACATGGCAAAGGCGCTCGGTCTCAATCCTCATGTTACTTTAAAAAACATATTTTACAAGAGAGTGTTAGATCTGTCAGAGCAGGAGCATGCCCTCTATAGTCTCGAGAATCTCATTAAGAGAAGTAATCTGAACATTAGACTCATAATAATTGACTCATTTATGAACCACTTTAGAACTGAGTACAGAGGCAGAGAAAAGCTTTTTATGAGACAGCAAAGGCTTAAGTACCAGATATCCACTCTTCAAAAGATGAGCTCAGTCCATAACCTAGCAGTTGTTATAACAAATCATGTTATGGAGGTGCCGGATAGTTTGTGGGGGCGAGAGGAGACCGCCGTAGGCGGCCATATTCTCGCCCACGCACCGCTTTCTATCCTCTTCTTAAGAAAAGGAGAAGGATCAAAACGGATTGCTAGACTTGTGGATAGCCCCTATCTTCCACTGAGAGAGGCTGTTTTTGCCATAACGCCCCAAGGTATTAGAGACGTTAAAACCTAGGACTTGTTGAAAATTTTAATTTGCTAACGACACCGCTTAAGATATCAAAGTAACGCGAACAGCCGGGCAGCTAAGCATAAAAATCAATAATATGGTGGTGGATGTGTCGTATAACATCCCTGAGGATCTACTCTACACAGCAGAGCATGAGTGGCTGAGGAAGGAGGAAAAAATCGTCGTCACCGGAATAACGGATTTCGCCCAGGCAAAACTCGGAGAGATAACCTATATTGAGTTTGTGAAGGAAGAGGGGCAGCGCGTTAGCCAATTTGAAGAATACGCCATAGTTAATACTCAAAAGAGCTCTAATTCGGTCTATTCACCAATTACAGGGACAATTGTTAAGTTAAACGAGACTTTGCTGAATGACCCATCACCAATCCATGAAGACCCCTATGGTAAAGGGTGGATCGCAAAAATATCTCCAGAAAATTTGTCAGATGAAGAAAGAAATTTGCTCGACTGGAGCAGATATAAAAGATTGATAGAGGAAGCAGAGAGAGGTGAGTAGCCTGTATAAGAAGGCTAAACAGCTGCCAAATTTACCAAATATTTCAGTTATGCTTAAGAGGATGGGTTATCAAAGCTTAGATGACTTATTTGCAGACATACCGGCTAGCCTTAAGATAAGAGGCCCCTTAGATTTACCGGGTGGATCTTCGGAAATAGAAGTTGAACAACACACATCTAAGGTTATGAAGGAAAACAAGCAGCTTAAAATCTTCGCTGGAGATGGCTTCTTCCTTCACTATATACCCGCGCTCATTGAGGAAATCTCTGCTAGAGCTGAGTTTTTCACTTCTTATACACCCTATACGCCAGAGGCAAACCAAGGGCTTTTACAGGCAATCTTTGAATATCAATCTCTAATATGCGAGTTGACAGAGATGGACGTTGCAAACGCCTCACTTTATGATTGGAACAGCGCTCTCGGAGAAGCTGCTAGGATGTCTTTTAGAGTAAATAGACGCAGAGAAATTGTAATCCCAGAGATTACTCCACCGGAAAGGGTGAAAACGCTTAAATTATATGTGGAACCACTTAAAATGAGGGTAAAACAGGTAAAATACGACAGAAGGAATGGGCAGCTTGATATGGAGGATTTAAAGGTTAAAGTAAACAAGGATACGTCACTTGTGTACTTTGAGTTTCCTTATAACACAGGTATAGTAGAGACGGAGGTAGACGCCATAAGTGAGATAGCACATGACAACGGCGCTCTTCTAGCTGTAGGGGTTAATCCGTTTTCGCTCGCCATTTTTAAAGCCCCAGGGGAGTATGGGGCCGACATGGTAATCGGGGAGGGGCAGTCTCTTGGAAACCCTCTTCAGTTTGGAGGGGCATCGCTGGGAATATTTGCATGTAGAGGAGATAGAAAACTCATTTACCAGATGCCTGGGAGGATCGTAGGGATCACTACACCATTAAACGGAAAAGATAGAGTATATACGCTTGCTCTACCAGCTAGAGAACAGCATATACGGAGAGAAAGAGCGACGTCAAACATATGTACTAACCAGGCACTCTACGCCATAAGAGCAGGTGTTTATCTTTCTCTTCTCGGTAAACATGGGATGAAGAGGATTGCAGAAAGCATATTGGCCAACACTTACTATGCAATTGGGAGGATAGAGGCAACAGATAGCTTTGCTATCCCCTTCAGTGACAAATCCGTCTACTTCTCCGAATTTGCCGTTAAAGCTCTTCAAGGAGATGCCATTGACATCTGGAGACGCCTTATTAGAAGAAACATACTTGCTGGAAGGCCAAGCAGGTACAAGGGGGATTTCTGGAATGCCCTTATACTTGCGGTGACCGAAGTGCATACCAAAAGAGACATAGATTGTCTTGCGTATGAGTTGGCCTCTCTAGCTGGGGATAAGAATGTGTAGGCCCTCATCAAGGCAGGCACGCTGGTCCAGAGAGAATGATGTGCTGGAGCCAACGGTTTTTGAGCTCTCAAGCCCAGGAAAGGAGGGGTTTACACCTCCAAAGCTTAGCATAGATCAGAAAAATGCTCTTGAAAGGGCTAAGAAAATAATACCGCAAAAAATACTACGCAAACAGGAGCTCAATCTACCAGAGCTCACAGAGGGGGAGGTAGCAAAGCACTACATCAGATTATCACAAATGAACATGTCAGTTGACATCGTGCCTTACCCATTGGGAAGTTGCACGATGAAGTACACACCAAGACTTTTAGAAAGGATATCTCACCTCGCTGACAATATTCATCCCCATCAGCCGGCGGATACTGTGCAGGGATTACTTAAAATCCTTTACGAGCTAGAAAAATGGCTCTGTGAGATCACAGGGATGCACAAGTTTACACTTCAGCCAGCTGCAGGGGCACAGGGAGAACTCACAGGGGTACACATAATAAGAGCCTATCACAGGCTCAGTGGAGAAGGGGAGAAAAGAAAGGAGATTCTCATCCCTGACACCGCTCATGGAACAAATCCCGCCAGTGCTGCAATGGGTGGTTTTAGGGTGGTTACAATACCTACTACAGCTGAAGGAACCATAGACATAGATGCACTTGAGGCGGTGATATCGGATCGAGTGGCTGGGGCTATGATCACAGTTCCAAACACGCTAGGAATATTCGAAAGGGACATCTTAAGGGTGAATAGGCTTGTTCATGAGTATGGGGGGCTCACCTATATGGATGGGGCAAACATGAACGCTCTTCTCTGTGTCTCTAGACCTGCGGATATGGGTTTTGATATGGTTCATTTAAACCTGCATAAGACCTTTGGGGCCCCTCATGGAGGTGGCGGTCCGGGAGCAGGTCCATTGGGGGTTGTTAAGAAGCTGGCGAAGTTTTTACCCGTTCCCACAATTGAGAGCAGGGGCGGCCAAGTTTATCTAAACTATGATATCCCGCATTCAATAGGAAAGGTAAGGAGTTTTTATGGCAATATAGGAGTGCTGCTCAAAGCATACACGTATATAATGCTCATGGGGTACGATGGGTTGAAGGCAGTTTCTGAAATTGCCGTTCTGAATGCAAACTACCTGATGAAAAGGATTTTAGAGGACAGCGACATGTACTTAGTCAAATTCGGGGAGGGAGTGACACGAAAACACGAATTTGTACTCTCTCTTAAGAAATTTAGAAAACATGGGGTAACGGCCTTTGATGTGGCTAAACGGCTACTCGATTACTCTTTATATCCCCCGATAGTATACTTCCCTCCTATAGTTGAGGAAAGTATGATGATCGAGCCAACTGAGTCCATGTGCTTGGAAGAATTAGATACATATGCGGATGCCTTGATAAAGATTGGAGAGGAAGCTAAACATAGACCAGAAATTCTGAAAGGGGCGCCTCATAGAAGTTCGGTTAGGAGAATAGATGAGGTGAAGGCTTCACGAATACAGATTTTGAGTTGGAGACAGCTTAGAAAAGTGGCCAGAGATGAGGAAAAAACAGGTTTACATGGAGATATACGGCTGCCCAATGAGTAAAGGAGACGCCGAATACATAATAGGCCAGCTGCAGCAGAAGGGATATGCCTTAACCGAGGATAAAAAAAAGGCCGATCTGATAGTGCTGGTGACATGCGGTGTAAAGAAGCCTACAGAGGACAAGATAATAACAAGATTGATCAATCTTTCGGGTCTTGAAAAACCCATTATAGTTGCTGGTTGCCTTCCACGGATAAACTTAAAGGTTATAAGGGAGGTCTTTCCGGGCTTTGCGGCCGTTATGGATCCAAACACAATCGATAAGATCTGCTATATCTGCGAGGAGGTTATTCAAGGAAAGAGAAATCTGGTTATCTTCTCCGAAAATATCCCGGTCAGAGAAGCACTTCCCAAAGTCAGGCTTAGCAAGTTTACTGAGATAGTGCAGATTTCTCATGGATGTTTAGGTTCATGCACATATTGCGCTGAGAAAATGGTTAGGCGCTTGTACAAATCCTTCCCACCAGAAGATATAGTTAAACATGTGAGGAGGGCTATAAGAGAAGGTGTCAAGGAGATACTGTTAACAGCACTGGATACGGGGTGCTATGGTCTGGATATTGGAGAGAACCTTGTAACACTTCTTAAAAGGATAATAATGCTTAGGGGTAAATACAGAGTTCGAGTGGGAATGATGAATCCCCTTTATGCATACAAAATGTTAGACGAACTTTTGGAGGTATACCAGAGCGAGCGGGTTTACAGATTCATCCATATACCCCTACAGAGTGGCTCCAATAGGGTTCTTGAAGAAATGGACAGGCAGTACAGAGCTGAAGATTTCATTAGGGTCGTCAGGAGACTTAGAGATAGATACGAAGACATAACGATTGTAACAGATGTCATAATCGGATTTCCAACAGAAACAGAGCGCGATTTCGAGGATACTTTAAGGGTTATTGAAAAAACAATGCCAGACAAGGTTAACATGTCAAAATTCTTTGCGAGACCGGGAACTGAAGCCTCAAAGCTTGATCCGTTGCCTCCTGGCATAATAAAAGACAGAAGCACTAGGCTCAAAAGGTTGGTTGAAAGGACCTCCTTAGAGAGGAACCAGGCATTGACAGGGAAGACATTTGATGTTCTCTTTCACACCGTACACGGGGTGGAGAGCAGAGGGCGGCTACCAAACTACAAGCCAATCCATGTTAAGGAGTGTGTAGAGCCAGGCAGCTTTAAACTGGTTGAAGTGATAGAGGCAAAAAACAATTACCTCTTAGGCCAGCTTAAAGCAAACCGGAAGCTCATTAGGCGATTAAGCCCTTAGGTGCCTAGATGTTTGAGATATCATATAAGATGAGCATTTCGGACCTAAAGAGGGCTAAAATTTCGAGAGTAAAGGGTCTGGAGAGCCCAGTACTCGAAACCCCCACCGGGATCAGGGCATTCAGGGTCAACGTCCTCGGTGTTGTCACGGGAATAATCCAGGATGGAAGGGAGTACGTGCTTAGCGTTGAAGATGGAAGTGGGAGTTCGATATCCGTTTTAACCACAAAACACTTGAAGAAAGGGGATTTGGCAGTAATTATAGGTCCAATTAGATTAGAAAATGAGGAAAAATTAATTAAGGCAGAGATTCTAAGAAAGATCGACGACCCAAACTGGATAACGCTGAGGAGGCTAGAACTTAGCGAAGCTTTCTAGAATCTTCTAGAGAGGTGTAATGCTTGGATAAGGAGGTTTACCTGAAGTTATTGAGGAAAGCAAGGAAAGAGACACCTGTATTGGTATCAAGCCGGGGAGAACGATTTAAGGTGCCCGTACTTATTGGATATATAGAGGGGTCAAAAACGATAATACAGAACTTCTCAGAGGCATGCAAAGCCATTAATAGGGAGGAAGAACACGTCTTACATTTTCTTGGCAGAGAGTTAGGCACAGCCTATAGCAAGAAGGGAGCAGCAGCCCACCTGCAAGGCAGATTCCTCATGTCAAAGGTAAACAAGAAGTTCGTAAAGTATGTAAACCTCTATGTGATATGCCCAGTTTGCA
Organism: Thermoproteota archaeon; assembly: GCA_027491945.1. Next base: position 43,595 of record JAOZFZ010000001.1, read on the forward strand.
AAAGACCTGACACCCGGATAATTAAGGAAAAGAAGATACAGCAGCTTAAATGCGAGGCTTGTGGAGCTTTAAGCCCCGTTAAAAAGGCCTGAACCATGCATAAAAAAGCTGTTTTCTGTGTAAAGATGCACCAAGCTGGAAGGAGGAGGCTGCTTGCCGCTGCAGATGCCGACCTTGTAGGTAAGACCTTAAGTGATCGGAACGTAAAGATTGAAATATCAAAAAAGTTTTACGGCGGAGAGAAAGCAGCGATTGAAGAGGTTATTCGCCTGCTAGAGAAGTGCGACATGGCGAATCTGATTGGGAATAACCTAATATCGGAGTTACATGAGAGAGGAGTTATTAACAGAGAGTACGCTAAGAAAATAGGGGGAGTTCTTCATCTTCAGATAATAAAGATGGAAATGTGAAGACTATGGGGAGAAAGAAGAAAAAGAAGAAACGGGGGGGAGAGGAAACAGAGGAGGAGATTGGAAGAAAAATAGTAATACCAGCCACAGAAGAGGAGATGTTCGGTATAATAACTCAGTTCATGGGTGGAAGCTTGGTTAGGGTGTACTGTTCTGACGGAAATATTAGGCTGTGCAGAATTCCCGGAAGGATACGGAGAAGGGTTTGGATGAGAGAGGGCGATTTGGTGCTAGTGGCGATATGGCCATTCCAACCAGAGCGAGGGGATATAATTCACAGGTACACGTCATCCCAGGTCAGCTGGCTGAAGAAAAGGGGATATCTATCATTCTTAGAGACCATGGGAGATGAATTTGAGCTTTAAAGACCTAATGGACGAGGAAGAGCTCTTAATAGATAAAATATCGGTTAAGAGAAGAAAAACTAGGGAAGATCTGAAGATTTACGAGGAAATATTTGATCAGAGAACCCTCTTTACACTTTACGAGCTGATAAGAAAGGGGTATATCTCTGAGATAGGTGGGGTTGTGAATTCTGGAAAGGAGGCTGTCATCATTAACGGGAGATTAAAGAGTGAAGAGATTGCAATAAAAGTTTATAGAACTCTAACGACACCATTCCGTGATAGACGCCTCTATATTGTTGGTGATCGTCGATTTCGCAAGATGAGAAGGAACATAAGGCAAATGGTCATGCTGTGGGCTTTAAAGGAATACAAAAATCTCAAGAGGATGTATGAGAATGGTGTTAGCGTGCCGAAACCGGTATACTGCCAAAACAATGTCCTTATCATGTCGTTTATAGGCGAGGATGGAATACCCGCCCCCCTCTTAAAGGATGCAGAGATGAATTCTCCCCATGAGGTTTTTCAACAGGTGATAGATGACATATACCGCATGTATTGTGGCGCTAGGTTAGTGCATGGAGACTTAAGTGAGTATAACATATTGTTGTGGGATAGACCCGTCATAATAGATGTCTCACAGGCCGTTTTATCCTCCCATCCCTATGCTCAAGAATTTCTTCTGAAGGATATTAGGAATGTATTAAGGTTCTTCAGTAAGAGAGGAGTTGATGTCCCTCAAGAGGAGAAGATATTCAAAGACATCCTCAGAGAGGCCGGTGAGATTTGATGAAACCCATTGAACTTATGATACCTAAACAGAGAATAGGTGTTCTAATAGGAAAGAATGGCGAGGTGAAAAAAAGAATTCAAGAGGCAACACAAACAGTTATACATGTTGACAGCCAAACGGGTCGCATAACGATATTACCAGAAGGCGAAGAGGGGATAATAGACCTGTTAACGGCAAGGAACATAGTTATGGCCATAGGGCGTGGGTTTAACCCTAATAAGGCTATGAAACTCCTAAATGAGCAATATGTACTAGAGATAATCAACCTGGAGGAATATGTTGGCAGATCGAGAAACGCTTTGGTGAGGGTGAAGGGACGGATAATTGGAAAGAATGGAAAAACGCGAGAGATAATTGAGCAGTATACCTCAACCGACGTCTCGGTGTTCGGCAAAACTGTCTCCATTATAGGGGATTACCAAAATGTGATAATAGCCAAGAAGGCTATTCAGCTCTTGATAAATGGGGCTAACCACGGAACAGTTTATGCTTTTCTTGAAAGGATGGCGAGAGAGCGAAGAAGGTTCTCGGCCGATTTTGGAATTGGAGAAAAGATTTAAAAACCGTACAGCACGTAGTCATTATCTCTGAGATCCTACTCCTCGTCTAGAAGCGCCGGCGTAGCTCAGCCCGGTAGAGCGCCTGGCTGTTAACCAGGTGGTCGCAGGTTCGAGGGGAACCGAAAGTCCTGCCGCCGGCGCCACTTAAAGCTCCGGTGGTGTAGCCCGGCCAAGCATGATGGCCTTTCGTCTTGAGAAGGAGAGCCATCGACGCGGGTTCAAATCCCGCCCGGAGCATACCTCTCCAACAGCGGGCCGGTGGTCTAGCGGCTATGACGCCGCCCTTACGTTGTATAAAAGAAGAAAGGCGGAGGTCGTGGGTTCGAGTCCCACCCGGCCCACTAAAGTTTCTGGAGTATCTGCTGAATACGTGCTACAACTTCTCGGGTGTTTACGGGCTTTAGTGGAGCACCACATTTGGGGCATATAAAGCCCTCATCATAGGCTTGCTCGAGACTATAAACATTGCAATTAACATTGCCGCATGAGAAAACCTGATTTGAAGTATAGTAGTCAATCTGCCTCTTAAGGTTTTCAAGAAGAAGATCCCTCCTGTACTCGATGTATTTAATCACAGCCGAGGGATTGAACCGCCATATAAACTCCCTGTATGCTGGGTTAAACTTACTCTCGCTCTTATCAAAGGATACTAAGCCATACTTATTCAGCTTGTAGAGGACCTTTCTCACTTGATTAATCTTGAGACCCGTGTCGCCCGCTATGTCCTTTACAGTTTTTTCATTGAAAAGAATCGCTTGAACAACCTTGACAGCATCTTCACCGGCCACTTTCTCCACTAGACTGAGAAAAAAGGCGTGGCCAAGGGTTTGTTGGCTTACAACCATCTTGAAACCTCCTAGGGCTTAGGAAAAACGCGGGGTATATTTCCTGATTTCCTTTGACCTCTGCCGTTAAGGAACATACTCAAGAATCATATTAAAAGGTTGAGGTTTAAATTGAGGGGCTCGTTGATCATGATGAAACCAAGAGTTATCGTGCTAAGGCTTGGGCACAGGAGGGAACGCGATAAAAGGATCAGCACACACGTTGGGCTTGTAGCAAGAGCATTCGGAGCTATAGGAATAGTTTACGCCGGTGATGTGGAAGAGTCAATACTAAATAAGCTTAGAGACGTTACAGAAAGGTTTGGCGGAGAGTTTCAGGCAAACGTGATCGATGACCCAAAGAAGTACCTAGAAAGAGCAAGACGAAAAGGCCACCTAGTTGTGCACCTCACAATGTACGGTCAACCACTCTTAGACGTCATTAACCAAATCAGAGGGGTTAGCAAAGGAGTAGTTGTGGTGGTCGGCGCTGAGAAGGTTCCAAGGTGGGTGTATGAGATCTCAGACTTTAATGTCTCTGTTACATCTCAGCCTCACTCTGAGGTAGCAGCACTGGCCGTATTCTTAGACAGGCTCTATGATGGTAAGGAATTTTACATGGAGTTTAAAGGGGCTAAGATTCAGGTGGTGCCAAGCAAGAGAGGAAAGAGGGTAGTAAGAGTGTAGGGAATCTGAGTTTCACTTTTTTCTCGTTTTAACCCTTACGATGTCCCCTATAGTCAAATTAAACTTTTGGGGTGGTTTAAACTCGGCGTCTTCAATATCGAGTCTAGGCTTAACCAGTATCTTCACACTTAGGATCCTCTCGATCTTCCTTGCAAGGGGAGGAGGTGGAGCTTGCTTTTCCGCCTCGATTTTTCTTAGGAGGGAAACCTTTTCCTTTAACACTTTAGCTAGATCTTCCTGTTTTAATCCACGTTTCTCTCGCGCCTTTTTTATTATTGCCCCATAATTTTCAACGACACTATACTCAGACTCAATGGAGAGAGATGCCCTAGCAGGCTTTTTCCGTGGGGTTCTTTTTGGTTTTAAAGCTGATTTAAGGGGTTTGGCGGCGCTAATAGGACTGGTTTCAGCAGAGATCTCTACTTTCCTCCCATACCTCACGCATGCCCTGCAAACAAGCAGAGTACTACCCTCAACATTAACCCTAAAGGGTTTCCCCCGAATGGGGCCTCCACATATCTCGCAGAACATTAGATCATCCTTCTTCGAGAGGATGAAGGCTGGACAAGCTGGGCTCACAGAGCAGTGGTAAGGTTTTATATTTATGCGTTTGCCTGAATAAGGCAGAGAGGAGGGTATACATTGAGGGGAATTCCAAGAGGAATGTCTCCAAAAATGATGGCAAAAATGATGAAACACCTTGGAATAAAGGTAGAAGAGATAACAGGTGTTAGAAGAGTTACACTAGAGCTTGAAAATAAGGCCCTCGTGGTAGAAAAGCCAAGGGTAATGATGATCAGACATGGCTCCGGCGAAGAGAAGATACTTCAGATAGAGGGAAGAATCATAGAGGAGGAGATGGGAGAGGAAAAACCCTTGGATATCCCTGAAGAGGATATAGCGCTGGTAGCAGAGAAGGCTGGGGTTGACAAAGGAACTGCTGAAAGAGTATTAAGAGAGGAAAAGGGAGATATTGCTAGCGCTATACTGAAGCTGAAGGCTTCTGGGGGATGACAGGTTTGAATTTATATCCATAAAGGATTAGCCCTGTATCGTTGTCTCTCATGAGAATTCTGAAGACAGATCTAACCTGAACGCCAATCTCCAGATTCTCGGGTTTACAGTCAACGATCTGTCCCACAACAAGAACCCCGTTTTCTAGTTTGATTAGGCCGACTATATAGGGGGGATACTTTTTGAGTTGTTCAGGAGGGTTTTGTACTATCGTGTAGGACTCTAGCGTCCCCTTACCAGGCAGGACGACTCTAGAAATTTTTCTCGAACGACAGTGTGGACAGATGAGTCTTTTTACAATAAAGAATTTTCCACAAGACTTGCATTGATACCCGGAGAGCATATAGAGCGTCGATGCCTGTCTCCAAACATACGGAGCGGCCATTTTCCAACACCTACATCTGACGGAGAAGGTGAATGGCAGCCGTTGCTCCCGATCCACCTAAGTTTTGGGTTAAGGCTAATCGCGGATTTTCAAGCTGGAGCTTACCGGCCTTTCCTAGAAGCTGTTGAACAGCTTCAGCAATTTGGTAGACTCCCGTGGCACCAATTGGATTGCCACGAGCCTTTAATCCCCCTTCTGGGTTTACTGGTAGATCTCCATCCCGTGAGATAACTTCCTCTAGCGTTAGCTTACCGGCTTCGCCCTTTCTCGCGTAGCCGAGGTCTTCAAGCGAGATTAGGCCGGCTACCGTGAACACGTCATGAACCTCTAAGAGGTCAACGCTTCTTCTCATTTCGCCCGCCATCTTAAGGGCTATTTCAGCGGCCATTCTTGTGGATGTAAAGCCTATTGAGATAACCCTATCACTGAGAGAGAGGGAATCGGTGACCACGGCACTTCCAGCTATTTCAATCAATTCATCGGAGATGCTCTTACCACGTTCAAGAGAGGTTATGAGAAGAGCAGCTGCTCCGTCACCTGCGGGCGAGCAATCATATAGCCTTATTGGATCGGCAACAATTGGCGCGTTGAGGTATCTCTCCATTGAGATTGGGAAACGAAGCTGAGCCAATGGGTTCTCCACAGCGTTTTTATGCATTTGAATGGCAAACTCGCCGAAGGCTTCCAGTGGAACCTTGTAATGATGCATGTACCTGCGCATCAGGAGAGCGTAAAAACCTGGAAGGGTTAAACCGTGAATTGCTTCATAATCATGATCTAGAAGGTGGGACAAGCTACGGGTTACTCTCTGAGATGTCAGTTCAGTTGTCTTCTCAACCCCAATAACGAGAACACTATCGTATAGACCTGACTTTATTGAAATAAATGCTTCATGGACAGCCACTCCACCAGATGCACACGCCGCTTCAATTCGAAGAGAGGGGATTCCCGATATGGAGAGCTGGTCGACCGCAAGGGGTCCCAGATGGATTTGTTGAGAGAAGCTTTCTGGAAGGGCGCAGGCGACATAGACCTTATCCACTTCAGGCCAGTTTAGGCTTTCAAGGAGCTGCAGCGCCGGTTCTGCCATCAAAAGGCGCAAGGGCTTATCCCAGTGCTCGCCAACCCTTGTCATGCTACAGCCAGCAATAACGACCCTTCTCACAATATTCCCCCGCGTTTTAGGTAACGATCATCTCTCGATGCCATGCGTACTCTCCATAGCTTAGGTACACCTTGTGATCTAGCATTTCGGAGAGCAGTGGGGCTAGGAACCTCTTATCCAGCACACCATCCTTAACCTCTATGTGGTAGGCGTCACTACCCGCCCCTGAACCATAGGAAACCAGCAGCACTTTTTCGCCTGGGTTGGCCTTATCAAGAACGGCTGCTAGGCCAAGTAAAGTGTTTGCTGCATATGTGTTTCCGATCTTGTCCACCAAAAAACCGTGTTTGAGCTGGCTTTTCTCGAATCCAAGCATTTTAGCAAGCTGCAAGGGGAACTTCCCGTTTGGTTGGTGGAAGATGACATGGCTGTAGTCCTGGGGAACTGTACCAATAGCCCCCATAAGTCCTTTGGCAGCGCTTATGGAGTGTTTAAAATAGGCTGGCATGCCCGTAAACCTCTCTCCATGTTTCGGGTACTTTTCACCATTACACCTCCAGAAATCGGGTGTATCGCTAACGTAGGAGAAGTGATGTTCTATTATCGCTGCAGTCTCCCTTGGTGAGCTAGCCTTGCCTAGTACCAGTGCAGCGGCGCCTGCCCCAGCAGAGTACTCAAGCGGATCGCGCGGGCTTCCCTGTGCAGTATCCGTTCCTATGGCCACGGCTACGCCTCTTCTCACAAGCACATGGTTTAAGCAAACGTTTAAGGCTTCCGTTCCGGCTTTACAAGCGAATTCAAGATCGGCTGAGACTATCTCTCTTGGGGCCCCAACTGCAGCGGCCACAATCGTGCTTGTGGGTTTTACTGCATACGCCTTCGACTCTGTACCAACATAAAGAGCAGATATTGACTTGGGATCTATTTTTGCCCTGTTGATTGCAAATCGAGCCGCCTCTACAGCTAGTGTTGTTGAATCCTCATCCAGTCCAGGCACAGATTTTTCTCTAAGAAATAATGCTCTTTCCCACTTTGACGGATCTTCTCTCCATTGGCGACTTATATCCTCTACCTTTATACGGTATATAGGAACGTATCCACCCCAGCCGAGGATGGCAACGCCTAGTTTTGACTTCATGAATGATCACTCCCTGATAGCCTGTTTACAACAGTGTTAGAAGTGGTGCAAGAGCAGAGTATTGGTTAGGGTTTGCTGGAAGGATCTTAAAAAATTTTCGTTTTTCAACAAAAAGCATTACGTTAATTGCTATATCAAGGCCTCTCAGGGGAGCCCTCTCTCAAAATGGCCCGTAACCCCTTTACTATATCATCAACGGATGGTTTTCTGGATAAGAGAAGTGGAATATCCTCTATCTTGGCTAGCTCTATGGCTAATGGGTCTACTTCCTCTGGACCGTGGATAGCAACGGCTGTGGGCTTCAGCCCCCTCACTCTAATCGCCACCATTGGAGACCTACCAAATTTCACATTCGTAAAGACTAGAATTCTTTGGGTTGTCATACCATAAAAACGTAGGTAATCGTCACCTGAAAGCCTCTTAATGGCCTCAATACTATCAATAACCGTGTAGCCATAGACATAGGAAGTGAAGAGCTTCTGATCGCCATAGAGGACTGTTGCATCCAGCACCTCAACTAGCGTCTTGATGGGATGAGGGTTAGGGAATTCACCTATGTCGATAAGGGCTATATTTAGAAATTCAGGAAAGAACAGCTGGGCAAGCTCTCTTAACTTATCGCCCCCCCTAATTTCATCTATTTTTATCAGGGACAATACAAACCTCCTAATAACTTGTGATCCTGGAGACTTCCTTCTTCCACCCTCATAATCTGAAATAACACTTGGTGAGAATCCGAGAAATCCAGCCAGCTCAAGCTGTTTAACATTGAAAATTTGCCTCCACTTTTTCATGGCCTCCCCTGGCCTTTTTGAGAGAACGATTTCACCAGCTATCCTGCTGGCTATACGATCTTTAACAAACTCGGGAAGCATGGCTGATCACTTTTTCGACAATAGTCTTAAAGATCGGCATGTTGAATTTAAAAATCTATCAATGCCAACTCTACTCTAGGGACGATGGGGCCGTGGGGTAGCTAGGTCCATCCTTCGAGACTCGGGCTCTCGAGAGCTGAAAGCCGAGAAACCCCGGTTCAAATCCGGGCGGCCCCATTCCTTTTGATGGCCGTCCTGTGGCACTCGAACATCCAAAAATAGCAGTATTACAACTGAATGGCGGCAATTTTAAAAGAGAGACAGTAGCACATCTGAGGGATCTTTTAGAGGGCTTCTAACATGACTTGGAGGAGCAATCTAAAGAACATCTTCGATGAGATACCACTTAGCTCTACGATCTTCAAGAAACGTGAGGCGGTAAGGTATGATTATGTTCCAGATAGCCTCCCCCACAGGGAAAAAGAAGTAAGGAAAATGGCCCTTATACTCTCACCAGTTCTAAAGGGCTCAGCACCATCTAATCTCTTCATCTATGGAAGAACAGGCACAGGCAAGACTGCAGTCGCAAAATATGTAAAAGAACAGCTGATCATGAAGGCTGGTGAGCTGAGGGCGCCTGTAGCCGTAAGCTACATCAACTGTCGAATAAACGGCACGAGCTATAGGGTGATTGTCCAGCTTGCCAGGGACTTGGGGGCAGAGGTCCCCTCTATGGGACTTCCATATGATGAGGTTTACCAAAGATTTCTAAGCCATCTCGAGGCGAACGGCATAGTAGCGGTTATATTTTTGGATGAGATAGACCAATTAATCTCTAGAGGTGATGATAAGGCCCTTTATTCGCTGGTTAGGATCAACTCAGAGCTCTCAAGATCGGCCGTTTCTCTTGTGGGGATAACAAACGATCTCAAGTTTAAAGAAGTTTTGGATCCTCGTGTTGTAAGTGCTCTTAGCGATGAAGAGCTGTTCTTTGAACCGTACAATGCTGAACAGCTGAGGGATATACTTCAGAGGAGGGCTGAGCTGGCGTTCGTAGATGGGGCGTTAGATGAAGCTGTTATACCATTAATAGCAGCTTATGCAGCCCAGGAGGGTGGGGATGCAAGAGTGGGAATAGATTTACTCAGATTGGCTGGTGAGATAGCGGAGAGAGAGGGAAGCTCTGTAGTAACGGTTGATCATGTCGAGAGAGCTAGAGAGAAGATGCGTGATGATCTATTTGAGAAGGCCATAAAGTCTTTGCCTCTCCATGGAAAACTTGTCTTGTATGCAATCGCATCTTTGAGAAGAATAAATGAGCCTGTAATAACCACTGGAAAAGTGTACCTGACCTATAGGGGAATATGTGAGAAAATTGGTGTGAGATCTCTGTCAAAGCGTAGCGTGAGTGATACAATAAAGGATCTCGCAACATTGGGCCTGATAACCTATACCATAGGCCCCGCTGAGAGGGGCAGAACAAAAAGGATAACCCTCCTCTATGGTTACAGAAGGGTCCTCGATCTCCTAAACAATGAGATCTAGACATGGTCAACCGGGCTAAACAAAGCTCTTCCTCATAATGAGATGGTTTTTCATGTCAAATATCTGAACAATACCCGGTGTTGGTTCAATGTTCATTTCCGCTTGGTAGGAGGTTTTTCCCTGCCAAGTTCCGGATCCTATACAAAATATTCCCCTGTACGTTTTCTCGCCATTGATGTGCATGTGAGCTGTAACGAGAATATCGGGCTCCCTCTCTATCACATGAAAGTCACGCTCTTCGGGTGCAAGAGGGACGTTTTGCCCATAAATCGGCGAGAGATGACGGCATCTAAGCATCTCCTCTATTGCCTCTTCCGGTTTTCCACGCTTTTCACGCGGTAGGGCAATGTTCCAGTTATCTAGGCTCTTGCCATGGTATAGGAGGACGCGCAGCCCATCTATCCTGACGATGGCTGGATTTCCTAAGACGTAAACCTCTCTTTCCTCAATAAGGGGCTCTAGAAATGCCCTATCAATGGCAGGTTGGGGTTCAGAAAGCCTAGTTGCATCGTGATTTCCCGGAATGAATATGAGAGTGATGTGATTAGGGATCCTCAGGAGGTAGCTAACCAGAATCCTATATTGCTTCTCAATATCTTGAACTTCCAATTCGCGTTGCTGACCCGGATACACGCCTATACCGTCGACAAGATCACCTGTAATAACCAGATATTTTATCCTGCTGGATATTATTCTCTCTTTTTCGCTTTGAACACGGCCATGAAGCCAATCAATGAACCCTTCAAATTTTTTCCTGAGAAAAGCCTTACTCCCTATATGCAAATCAGAGGTAAAGGCTATGTAGACCGGCACATCAAGTTTCGGGGGGGTTCGACGCCTTACATCAGGAAAAATGATTTCTCTAACGTATATGGCGTTTGAGTCTAAAATGGAACCCTTTATGGCTACAACTTGATCGAGCACAAGGTGTGATGCATTCTTCGCTTCAGGCGAGACAACAGCGCGGCATATTCCTGATGGATCCTCCAAATCCATAATTAAATGCCCTTTTCTGCCCCTTCTGATGGAGGTCACCATTCCAATAAGTGTTACCTCTTTACCCCTTTGCCTTGAGGGAACAAGCATGTTTTCAATTGGCTCTACACCTGTTACGCCTGGCTTCGAAATAAGCATGTTATAGATTTTATTGTACCTGTACTGAAACAGGCGCACAAAATCGGATGGATTTTCGCCTGGATTTATGTACAGTGTAGGATCCACTTCTATCTCAACCCTTCCGTCCCACTCCTTCGCCGTGAAGGACCCTTCGAGTAGTTGATGTGAGTATATCAGGAAGCGCTGACGGTTTTTCGGTTTATGTTCCAACCTGCTAGCCCGAGGATGCCCTTCAACACTGGTTATCATCTCAGCCGTGATTATTTCGCATCCCTTTGTAAGCACGATTTTCCGAAGTAAATGGAGAAGTCCGTCTAAGTCTGACGAGGAGATCATAAGTGAAAGGGCGTCCGGATTTACAAGGACTCCTTTTTCAGCCATTTCGACCAAAAAGGACTTTATTAACAGCTGTTTTTGCTTTGAATTCATGATAGGTCGCCACACACGCATTGAGCCTCGTTGATAATGCCAAACAAATCATAAAATCCATACCCTTTCGTGGCAGAAACAAATACTATGCGTGTTGTGGTGCTAACCTCTTCCATCGCCCTGATCACCTGACCTAGAAAGTCGGTTTCTACACCCACTGATCTGCATGAGGTAGTTATGCAAGACATAAACTTCGACGGGTTAAAGAGCATTCTCTTAAGGTTTTTTCTTTCTCCTGCTGAAAGGGTGTCTACCTTATTCACGGCTGTCACAACGGGTATCTCAAGCTTAAGTCCAGCTATAAAGCCGAGCATAAGGTGAGAGATTACATCGTTTATGTTTCCCAATTGGCTCGCATCCATCAGGTAAACTCCAACTGGCTTCATATGAAAGAGCCTTTTAACAAGCCTGTTACCTATGGGACGAAGGGCGAAGAGCTCAAATAGACCTGGTGTGTCTAGAATGCAGATTTCACATGTTCTCAGAGTTTCAAACATAAGGTCCAGCTTACCCTTTTCTATTTCTTCCATTGCCCTGACTATGGCTGCATTCGGGCCCAATTGCTCGGTAATCATTATGTTTTCCACGGTCAAGATTGCCCTCACATCCAAATCTGGGGTGTAGGGCAGCCATTTAACCCCAGGATCTAAATTTATGTAGGACACAGCGAGAGAATAATGCTTCGACAGCCAGTCACCAAAGCTTTTGGTCATCGCTGTTTTACCTGCTCCGGCTAGCCCCATGAAGATCAGAGCGTTCATCGCCTTTCCCTAGCTATGGGTCCAACAAAAGATTTAAAGTCAACTGTCCGGCAGCAGCCGCTTTGGGGTTGACAGATGAGAGCGCCAAAGGGCACACGGGACGTGGAACCACCTGAATCGGAGATAATTGACTGGATATTATCGATCGCAAGACGAGTTTTTAGGCGGTATGGGTTTAAGCCGATGTATCATCCCGCATTCGAAGAGCTAAGGACACTGGAGGCCAAGAGCGGGGAGGAGATAAGGGAACAGATTTACGTGTTTCAAGATAAGTCTCACCGATGGCTTGGGCTTAGGTTTGATCACACAATCGGACTGGCAAGGTATGCCTCTTCTAGGCTTAACCTTCAGCTGCCGGTAAAAAGATACACCTTTGGGCCTGTCTGGAGGTACGAAGAGGTAAAGGCAAAGGAACGATGGAGAGAGTTTTGGCAGATGGATGCTGATATAATAGGCGTTGAAGACGTTGTTGCGGATGTGGAGTGCGTAAGCGCTGTTGCAGATGTTCTGAGAGAACTAGGTATTAAAAACTTCGAAATACGCTACAATAACAGAAAATTACTATCAGCAATTTGGAGTGATGAGGCAAGGGAGGAAGAAAAGTTTCTTGCTGTTTGTAGAGCAATAGATAAACTTGAGAAGAGAGGCAAACAAGCCATCATGGAAGAGTTAAGTGACCTTGGCCTCGCCAACATTGCTATTCAACGGTTCTTTAACCTAGCGGATAATCTAGAGAAGCGCAGTGAAGAGGAAAAGATCGAAGTACTTGCTGAGTTCCTTGCTGACATCTCAAAAGCCCAAGACCAGAGTGGATTGATGGAGATAAAGGCATTTACGGATACGGCTTCGGATGCCGGTTTAGAGAAGCTTTTGCACTATGATCTAACGCTAGCTAGAGGTTTGGATTACTATACAAGTCTAATATTTGAGTTCAAGCTAGGAGAAGGTGGCGAGAGCATAGCGGGTGGGGGGAGATATAATGACCTCATCAGGCAACTTGGAGGCCGCAATATACCTGCGACAGGGATTTCCATAGGTGTTTCGCGCCTTGCATCATACTTACTTGAGGAGAAGATGGAGATGCGAGATAGAGAGCCAAGGATCTGCGTTATATCGATAAAACCAGAGTATAGAAGAGAGGCTGTGAAGGTAGCATATAAACTGAGAAGAAGAGGCTTTTGCAGCGAGTATGACCTTCGGAGAAGAGGTTTTTCAAAGCAGCTTGAGCGATGCGTGAAGCGGGGTTTCGAGTTTGCGGTATTCATTGGGGAACGGGAAGTAAAAAGTGGAAAACTGCGGCTGAAGGACCTGAGAACACAAAAGGAGGCTTTTTTAACACTTGAAGAGGTCGTAGAGAAAGTTAGAGATCAAGGCCTTCCATAAGGGAAAGATTTATTAAGGATTCAGCGGCCTTTCGGAACAGATCCTACAGTATAGCAGGCAGGAGATGGGGCCGTGGCCTAGCCAGGTAAGGCGGCGGGCTCCAGAGTAACTGGTGCGATGACCAGTATGGAATGATTAGCGAAGGCACCCGTAAATCGAGGGTTCAAATCCCTCCGGCCCCACCATTAAAGACTCTGCCCCTTAAGGGTAGTTTGAATGATACCCTTGACCTCTTCCTTCACAGCGCTTAGGGGTTGACCTGCGTCTATCATCTTATAGCCCTTTTCACGCGCTCGCAACTGGTAAAGAAGTCTAACCTTCTCGAGAAATTTAACATCTTCAAACTTTTCCGATCCAAATTCCTTCTTTCTTTTTCTAGCCACCTCGGGCTCGACGTCGAGTATTATTGTCAGATCCGGCTTTAAACAAAACCTGTTTATCTCTTCTATCCACCTTTGATCTACGCCTTGAGCTCCCTGGTAACACATGCTAGACTCAAAGTATCTATCGGAGATAACTGCCCATCCCGCTTGGAGTTTAGGCTTTACTAACTGGAGAATGTGATCTAATCTATCTGCCGCGAAGAGAAGCGCGTCAATTTCAGGAGGAAAAGCATCTTCCCGCAGAGATTTTCTGATTAAGTAGCCTATAGCTCCATTGGTCGGCTCCTTGGTTAAGCAGACCTTTAACCCCCATGAGTCTAAAAGTTTGGCGATGAAGGATGAGATCGTTGTACACCCAGCACCATCGATTCCCTCTACTGCTATAAAGATCCCGCGTTTATGTTTCTTCAAGGCTGGCATCCTGCTGACACCATAACCCAAAGGCCCGGAGAACAAGCAGATTTCATGTACTTTTTTAATTTCAACCTCCATAAGCCTTAGCGGAAATGGGCCGGTAGCTCAGCTAGGAGTAGAGCGGGGGCCTTCGGGCCCTGGTAGAGAGTCCCAGGTCGCGGGTTCAAGAGTGCTGGAGAGTCCCGCCCGGCCCATCCATTACATGGCTACTACAACCTTCTCTTCAGCTCCTGACCTCTTCTTTAACCTTGTTATATAGCCAGCTAGCTTGTTTCGGAAGGCTTTTCCAGGAAAAACAGCTATCCTCTCTAGAACCCTTTTGTTTTCCTCAAAATTTGTGGAAAATAGCTCTGGATATTTTTCAACCAGCTTTTTACCGAGTCTTTTGATACTTCTAGGTTTTATCCTTCCCACAAAGCCCACCACTTAATGGAGACATTAACATTCCGCAGTGAATCTAGAGAAGGCCTACCTAAACAACATTTAAAACTTTACGCCTAGCCCGGTGGGAGGATGGGAATGGAGGAGCTGAAGAAACATCAAAGGGGACAGAGAACAATAAAGGGAGTCGCCTGCCCCGTCTGTGGAAGGACGAGTGCGGAGCTTCTTGAGGTAATCTATGAGATACCGGCAGCTGGAGATCTCCTAATAACAACTCTCCACTGCGAGAAGTGTGGATACAAAACCAGCGTGGTAACCCCCTTCAGGGTGGCAGGCGGTCAGAAAAGGGTAAGCTATAAGGTTACAAGTGAGGATGATCTATCTGTTAAGGTTGTTAGATCACCATTCTCCACAATTACGATACCTGAGCTTGGAGTTGAGATGGCGCCTGGACCTATGGCTGAGTGGTTCGTGACCAATATTGAGGGAGTACTCACCAGAGTGGAAGACGCCCTCATTAGGTCGGCGGTGTTAGAAGATAAAAGAGAAGCAAAGGATGCTTTGAGTCGGATTAGAGCTGCTAGGAAAGGGAAGATATCCTTCACCCTCATCATAGATGACCCATATGGGTTAAGTATGATCATCGGGGGGTCTAAGGGGGAAGAGAACGTTCCTAGGGGGAGGAGGAAAGTTTAAATAGATGCGTTTCTGCTGGAAACACTAAATTAGCCCAGCATGGTGGTAACGGTGTCCTCAAAGAAAAGGGAAAGAACTTATATGCCAGCTACTATGGCTGGTTTGATGAGCTTTTATCAAGAGGAGAAAGAAGGTATAAAGATGAAGCCACACTACGTAGTGCTAATATGCGCTGCTGTCATCATAACCGAAATAGTACTTAGAATAATTGCTTGAAGGTGTTATTCCATTATTTTCTCTAATTCTCTATATGGGAAATCTTTAGAGGAACTCACTGAGCTCAACTTGCCTTGCAGGTCGGAAGGTAGGTTCCTCTTCCTGTACATTGAAGATCTGTTTAAGTTCATCAACAAGTAAACGGAATCTTTGTTTAAGGTAATTGGGAATTTCGTATTTTTCTGTGAGTTCCTTTGCTATTTCAACGTACTTGATAACGCCACCCTTCGGCACGTTTAGCAGGATCCCTCCGCCGCATGTACATTTACCAGATAACGGCGGTCTTCTGAACTTCTTATTACACTTAACACATCGGAATGACTGGTAAGAGAAGTTCCTTAGGTTACCCATTATATCAGGAATAAAGTGGTTCTGAATAACTAGGGATGCAACCTCCGAAGGTGAGACACCCTCTATTATCTCTGCAAGATGCATTTGAGCTCTAACCTTGTCTTTCATAGACTTGAACTCTTTATAACTTGTCTCCTTCGGCCCATCGTGTATGGAGGCCGTTGGATGAGTAAAGAGTATCTTTCCATGGCTATCTAGGATTGAATTGAGCCTTTTAATCCCATCCCAAATCTCCTTAATGGGTTTGCCAGGATCATGCGTTGCCCTGTAAAACTCTAGAGGTATATTATTTGCGATATCTAGGTTGTAGACCTCATCATCCACGCTTGAGATGTCAATTTTGACAACATACATTAAAGGCACGTCTTCCAAGCCACCAACCTTACTTGGGAGATAAGCCCGCGAAAAGTTTAGAAGTGCATCAAGGCCTAGAATAAGGGAGTCTTCATCGCCATCACAGTTCCTTCTCTTTGCAGCATGAAACAATGGATGTGCATACTGGACTTGTGCATCCGTAAACCCTATTACGCGGCCCACTACAGCCACAAATGTATGCGGTGAGAGGCCAAAGACCAGATGCCCTATAAGGTCTTCTTCCCTCTTCACATTATAAAATGGCTCTAGCCCATAAAACTTCTCAAGCAGCTCATCAATGAACCTTGTAACCCTTACAAAGTAGGCGGCTGCCTTTCGCGGAAGCACAATGTCCTGATAGAATAGCTCACAGATCTGATCCTCATTCTCTAAGGGATTGCCCAGAAAGTCTTTGGTATAACCTAGCTCACGGGCTTTCTGTACAGTTAATCCTATATCGCCCACTCTAAAATGTGTTAGAGGAGAATCTACGGCGTCAAAACGACATGTACCATCTTTGTTGACAAAAACTCTATGCTTAGCCCGTAATAAACCTTTAACAATGTGTTCAGGGGTTTTAAATGGGTTCATCAGCTTCTTTACGCCCTTTACCTCACCAAGCAGCTCTATTGATTGTATGCCGAGTTTTTGCAGCGAGAACTCCACAAGTTCCCTCAAGTTTAGATTCGTCGTCGTGTATGGCACAGGTTTTTCGCCACAAGATGGGCAAACACCTTTCTGGACTTCTAAACCACATTTGGGACAGTAAAGCATCTCTCGTGTCGGTAATCCGCATGCATCGCAGCGCCTGTACGGGGTTAGAAAACCACAGTTATCGCACGCCCGCAACTCCACCGTTAAGCGGCATATTTCATCCCTAAAGGCCTTATTGAGGCTTCGCGTTCTCCCTCCATGCTCCTCGAGAGGAAACAGGAAATGAACCGGAGGCTTGAGTTTACGCTCCTTAGCCTTTTCGGGCCTCCCCATTCTTGCTCCTATGTATGACCCGGCTCGAGGCGGGAATGGAAATCCGCAGGCTTCCTCAAGAAGCTCTAATACCTTGATGTCCCCCTCTAATCTAGGAATAGTATGCCATTTCCTTGCGCAAGCGTTAAGGATGAGGCTTAGAACATTTTTATGGAGGGGATGAACCAAGACCGCGTTGCCGCTGGGTTTATGCATAACTCTAAGTTTCCGTAAAGATTGAATAACTTTCTCGGGGTTTTCAAGCGGGGATGAATCTGCTATCGAGTTCCTTTCCTCAACAAGGACTTTAAGATCCGCAATTGAGAGATTTTCCCAGAAGAATAAATACTTTGGATGGAGTGGGACTCTGAGTTTAGTGGATAGTAGCCAGGCCTCATTTGGGGATGGCACTTTCCCAAATGGATCTTTAATAAATACCCTTATTCTATCCATTGATATCTCCACAGGTACATCGCCAGATTTAATGGATGCCTTGAGCTCTTGAGCCCACCATTCCTCGCAGAATGAGGCAGGTAGAAACGGCTGATTATTCTCGATGAAATCCCCAATTGCGATGAGGATATCCCCCACAGAAAGAATTCTCTCCACTTTATCTTTAACTAATTGAGCTTCCTGAAGTGTATTAACCCAAACCACTGACCCGTCCCTCAGAAGCACAATTGGCCCCTCAATTGAGGATACAGGACAGACAATTGCTGATTTCCCTGGTTTTTCTGTTTTTATCTGGGTTCCAACCGCTAAAAAACCTCCAAGAAGTAGCATTGTAGCGGGATTTAACCCAACGGCAGCGAAACCGGTGTTTGGAGCGCGGCCGTACCGAATCCTAAACCCACCGATCGATCCTGGAAATGCAAAGACCGGCCTACCGCCAGGAAGCTGCTTTAGGTACGATGCCACGCCTTCGGCCTCTTGATCTTGATTACCGTTGTTTTTAACCGAATGAATGTGCTGTTTTCCACCTGACAGAGCAAAGTCTTCCAGCCACTCCCATCCTTCCAACTTAAGAGTCTTCTTCAAACGAGTAACTATGGCGCACAATTTCTTTGCCTTGAGAAGTAAGCCCTCACTGAGAACTATTAATGCCCCCCCGCGAACTCCATTGGTCTCAACCCTTTCTAGATCACGGTGGAAGGTGACTTCAAGCTTCTCCTCAGATGGCGGCCCTGTAACTTCAACCGGAAGCCTTTTAATCAGTTCTTCAAGCTCCAGTGCAGAGACCTGATGTTGACGCCCGGCTCGCTTCGACGATCTACGATAAAGTGCAATCTCCTCTATGTACCTATAAATCTCCTCTAGAGTTGGTTTGTATCGGTCTAAGCCTATTTTCTGCCTTAAATAATCCGCCAAAATGACCGAAAGGCCTGTTTCTGTTCCACCAGCAGTCCTTATAGGTCCAAGATAGTAGACAGCTAAATATTTTGAACCGTCCATGTTACGCTTTATTTTAACGTGCGAAATGCCCTCAATTGGCGATGCTGTTACACAGTCTGTTGTAACAGCCAGCCCTACCCGTAGAGCCACCTCAATAGATTTCTCAATAGAAAAATCTCCAAACTTGCCAGCAACTATTTCACTACCAACTTTGAATGCTACCTCAATCTTATCAAGACCTTGAGCAAACAGCTCGTCAAGCCTTATCTTTATCCCATGTAAACCTGTTATTTCTTCCACCCTTTCGGGTGTCTGCTCTGCTCTAACCATTTCAATGGTTGAAGAAGGGTCGTAGCCCTTCTTCCTAGCTGCCGAGGCAATATTTATTAACCTGTTGACCTCCTCGGTGAGGCATTGATAGTATTGCTCGAGGTTCAAATGCCTCCCCCGGTAAACTCACCCACAACGCTCTGCATCTCAGAATTAAAACTTTTAGTGTTAGGGAAGATGGTTAAATGGGCATTATATGTGTGATACCAGCATTCAATGAGGAGAGAACAATAGAAGAGGTGGTACAGCAAGCAAAGAAATACGTAGATGAGGTTATAGTTGTAGACGATGGATCAACTGATTGTACGTTAAAAAAGGCTGAAGAAGCCGGATCCAGAACAATACGCCATAAAAAGAACATGGGAAAGGGTGCAGCATTAAGAACTGGTATCTCTGCAGCTTTGAGAAGAAGGGCTGACATAATTGTAACAATGGATGGGGATGGTCAGCACGATCCCCACCTGATCCCTAAGTTGATAGAGCCAATAGTGAGAGGCGAAGCAGACGTCGTAATTGGCTCAAGATTCCTAAAGCATGGCAGGCGGAAGGGCATGCCAAAAATTAGGGTGCTCTCAAATAAGATAACGACATTTATTCTCAGGAGAATATATGGAGTAGAAACAACAGATTCTCAGTCTGGTTTCAGAGCTTTTAAGGCTGATGCCCTCAAGCGCGTAAGCTTTCACTCCGATGACTTTATTGCGGAGAGTGAAATACTCATAGAGGCAAAAAGAAAGGGATTAACAGTGAAGGAGGTGCCAATTCAGGCAATATACGGTGGGGAAAGGTCAAAAATGAAACCCGTAAAGCACACGCTCCGGTTTATCTATGTGGTGCTCATAAAGGAATGTGTGAGAGAGATTGCACTAAGGTTAAGATTAGGCTAGACCGGGCTGGCTGACAGTTCATCAACAAGCATTGCATACGCATCAACAGGCTCTGCCCTTTTGGGAACTGTAAACTCCCTTCTAAGCCCACAACTGCCGCACTTAACCACTGCTTTTTCCTCTTTGCGGTTTATCTTCACCATTACAGTCTGCGATCCGCATTGAGGGCAGAGAAAAAACACCGGCAACTTTGGTACAACCTTTTTAATAACAGCCCTCTTCTTTTTTCTCCCCATTTCACAAAACCTCCTCAGCATTCGGCCCGGGAACCAGAGGTGGGGTACAATGAACGAAGAAATCTATGATATCATAGTCGTGGGTGGTGGGCCGGCTGGTTTAACAGCTGGGATATACGCAGCGAGATCCGGTTTAAAAGCTTTAATAGTAGAGAAGAAATTGGCGGGCGGCCTCCTACTTGAGGCCCCATTCATCGAGAATTATCCGGGCTTTGAGGGTCTAAACGGCTCTGAGCTAGCCGAGCTGATGAAAAAGCATGCTAAACAATACTTGCCAATACGAGAATTCGAGGAAGTGACGTCTATAGAGCAGGAAGGAGCTTTGTTCAGAATCTTTACGCTAAGATCGGCTTATAGGACTCGTTCAGTGGTATTTGCAACTGGGACAGAGCACATGCGCCTCAACATCAGGGGAGAGAGAAGGTTTCTTGGAAGAGGAGTTTCTTACTGTGTAACATGTGATGGATACCTCTTTAAGGGTAAAAGGGCGTTGGTGGTAGGAGGTGGGAACTCAGGAGCCGTAGCAGCGCTTTTCCTGAGTGGGATATGCGAGAAAGTTTACATCGTGGAATTCATGCCCCACTTCATGTGTGAAGCCGCCTATCGGAAAAGACTCTCTGAAGCGAAGGTTGACTACATAATGAACCATAAGATCGTCGAAATATTCGGAGACGACGTTGTTAAAGGTGTAAAAATAATTAACAACGCCACTGGAGAGGTCAAATCGCTGGATGTGAATGGCGTGTTTATCTATGTTGGATTAAAGCCACAGAGCAGGTTAGCAGAAAAGTTAGGAGTGAAATTAGACAAGAAGGGGTACATTGAGGTTGATAAAAACCAGAGGACTAACATCCCCCTTGTATATGCCGCTGGAGACGTGACGGGAGGAAAAGCCCAAGTTGTTACAGCTGCGGCTCAGGGAGCCGTTGCGGCTCTTTCAGCCTATGAAGATTTAACCAAGCTATGATCTCTGGGCCTTCAAAAGGAGTAAACTCTCGAAGATTGGATTTACCTTTTGAATGGCCGAACAGTACAGTTCATACACGCCGTCAAAGCTGTTAAGGACAGTTGACCCGAAGAAAACATATTCTCGCCCAAGAATTTCATCAGATAATAGAAGGCATGTCTTAGGATGCGAAACATTCACGTTTAAAATATCTGCAAGCCTTTTGGTAAGTTCACCTTTGAGAATAACTCTTATGACACCGGTCCCGTCGTCAATAAGCAATACGATCGTGCTGACTCCTAGATTATCCCCGAGATTACACTTCCGGACCTCTATAACCGTTCCCCTAATCTCCCATCTACCAGGGCAGATTCTTGATATGGCCCTACGTGGGTGCAGAACCTCTAAGGATGGAAAAAACCTATCCACGTCATCCATACGTACAATCTTCGTACTTTGCTTCAGGACTAAGAGTTTTATTGGGCCATCCTTCACACAAAACCCCCTGACGGCAAAACAGCCTTCCGTTAGGTGCTGAACAGCTGAAACACCTACCCCATCCAAGATCACCTTAGCTATTCCTGTCGCATCATAAACAAAGCACATGCCCCCTAAGCTAGAGCTCTCTCCAGAATGGAAGACTCTTAGCAGAGTGGAGGAATTCACCTCCCCGGCCTTCAGCTCGTTTATCGTGGTAAGCCCCTTAAGATGAGCCAAAGGAGCTATTTCTGACGTTCCAGGTAAGACCTGCGACCTCCACCTGACATGGGCTTCTAGTTCCCCAAATCTGCTGCTTTTAACGTCTACAAAAAGGAGGAGTAGGGGCTTCCCAATTTCAGCCTCCCTGTACTCTAGAATATGATCCCAGAAGACAGTCCTTATGCGCCCAGTCCTGTCCGCCAGCTCGAGGGCGGCAAAGGTTCTTTCTTCGCCGTCTTCGGATACGAATCTCCTTTCTCCATATTTGTCTATCACAAACCCTAGTACGCAGGTTCTGTCTCCCTCCTTAAGCTCCGATATCGATTTGACCTCGTAGAGAACCTCCGGAATTAAATCCGCATCTGTAACTGAGGGATTTACCTCAAACGACCCTGGTTGATCCAGATGAATCTCTAGATCACCTTTAAGGCCTTTAACCGTTCTACCACTTGTGATAATAAGAACGTCACCCATACTAAGACCTTCAGCCGCCTTGGCAGCTTCATTCCAAAACACAAGAGTAACTTCTCCTGTTTTATCGGCCAGCACGGCACGCTTTATAAGCCCACACTGCCCCTCCTTTCGTTTAAATGTAACAGTCGGCAGTACAGCCCTGAGTCGACCCACAACGCGAACCCTCCGCATACCATAGACAAGGGTGTTGATGGGCATGTAGTTAACGCGGAACTCCTCCTTTCTTGAGAGGTCAATTCCGAGCTCCGAGGCCAAGAGGATAAGCGCCCCTTTGCGTGAGACAAGCGGCCCCGATAATATCTCATCTTCCCTTATTTTTCTCCATATCTCCTCCTCTGAAAGACCTGATCTCTCCTTGATTAGTTCAAGAAGCTCTCTAATCTCCTTGTCTTCAGCCTCCACACTGAATCCCCCAATACTAGGACGAGCTCCAAAATATTCTGTTCCTAACAAAGGTTCTCTCGGCCAAAAAAAGCTGTTCAAAAAATTCTTTTTCTGAAAGAGGCCTCATTGAAAGTATGCGTCTTGCAGCCTTAACACCTACGCCATATGTTGCGAGAGCGTAGACAGCCCTCCTCCCAAAGCCCGCCACAAGGTCAGCGGTCTCTTTGAGCCTCTTAAGGGCTTCAATCTCGCTCTTTTCCAGCTTCACGCCACGTTTAGACTTCTTTAACGCCTTGAATGGGAGCTTATCACCTGGGGCTAGGACGCCTATAAATATCGATCTGCAATGGGGACATCTAAGCTCCGGTATATCCTTTATCCTTAGTTTAACCCTCCAACGCCCACAAATGATACACACAAGCTGAACACATTTATTCTCAAGCTGAGTCTGCAGTCTTTCAGCGGCTATCGATATGGGCAGCCCATCTCCACCAGATTTAAAGGGATAACGGAGACGGACCAACTCTTCTGCTAGAGGCGATGGGGGTCCCGCTTTAGCTATTTTTATAGAGTTAACAGCCCGTCTTAGCCATATCTCTAGAGTTTTGAGATCGAACTTATAGGAAAGGAGTTCGTGAAATGCCTCTCTTTCTATTATAGAGCCCCTGAAAGCTGATATAAAGGTTCTGTATTTTCTTCTAAACTCGGCATAGGGAAGATCTCTTTTAATAGCGCCAAAACGCTTTGCAACTTGGAACATCCTCCACATGAACATATCGCTGTCAAGAACAGCCCAAAAGAGCTCCCTTTTAAGATCTCTCTCCATTAAATCTCTAACACAGCCAATCAGGAGCTCTGCATATGAGCCAGGGACATCTATAAGGATGCTATATTGGTTGGACCACGAGTTAACAGGTATCGCCAATCGTTTACCAATGAGGTGGGTCAGAAGCATCCGAAGGGCTTCATTGGCATTGCTCCCGAGGAAGGTGTGAACGACCAAAAAGCCCTTATGCGGCTCTACAAGCAGTTCAGCATCCCCTATATCCCCCCAGCATTCCTTTA
>JAOZFZ010000004.1 GCA_027491945.1 Thermoproteota archaeon
CATGTAATTATCACGTTATACTCGACTGGCGTTGCCAGTTCTGGTAGCCAAGACGATCTGCGGATGTGCTTATGCATCTCATACAGAAATATTGAGACTGCATGGGACAAATTTAGGATGGGATAGGCTGGGCTTGCGGGTATGGTGGCAAGGAGATCGCACAAGCCTATCTCCTCCATTGATAGGCCCGTGCTCTCTCTACCAAATACTATAGCAAACTTAAGACCCGGGGCGTGGGCTACTATGTTAGCGACCTCCTCAGGAGTTACATAAAGCCTGGTAAGTTTTCTCCGGGAAACCTTGCTCCCAGAGGTGGCAATTAAGAAGTCATGCTCTCTTCTAACATCTTCCAGGTCCTTTACAACCGTCGCTCCGAGCAGAATGTCGCGAGCATGCATAGCCCTAGCTAACGACTCGTTACACGCGCAGTCACACTGTGGGTTGACAAGGATTAACCTTTCAAATCCGAAGTTTTTAATGACGCGGGCTGTTGCACCGACATTCCCTGGGTTTTCAGGCTCAACTAGAACAATTGACAAAAAGCACACCTGGTGAGGAGAGCTATCCCTCATCAATCGTGGCACCTTAAAACAACAACTTACGTTTCTTCATGGTTTTAAGGAGCGCCAAGGACAACCCTACAACGATAGGGCCTATCACTAACCCCATAGGTCCACAGGTAATTGGGCCAGCTATAAAGGCAATCAGAACAAGAAGAGGATGAACGGAGGCCTCTCGTTCAGCGAAGAATGGAGTTATGACCAGCATAGGGAGAAGGACCAGCAGCACAGTGCCTAAAGCCCCCATCAAGATTCCTTCCCAGGGGTTTTCAAGGAATTTTATAACCGCTAATGGCCCATACACTAGGGGGGTTCCCAGAATCGGCAGAACTCCAAACAAAAAGGTCAAAACAGCGAGAAAGAGCGGGTGGCGAAAGCCGAAGGCCCTGTAGAAGGGCACCGAGATAGCTGATACTACCAGGCTGGCGAAGACGTACCCATAGAATATTCCCTTTAGTATCTTGTCCAACTCTCCGAGAAAATCTAGAACAATAGGTGACAGGTCGCTAGGGAGAAGTTCTAAAAACCACTTTGCCACCTCACCTCCATCTCTTAGGAGGAAGTAACTTGACACAGAGAATATAAAGAGTTGAATTATAAGGTTCGGAAGCGATTTTATTACGAGAAGGGCATAGGCTGTGACGTCAACCTGTTCTAGGAGCTTGTTAAGAAGATTAGAGATGAGCGCAGAGACGTCCACCTCTACACCTAGACTTCGGAAAGTCTCCTCTATAAGGCCCATTTGCTCCTCCATGTAGAGAGTTCGCTTCGCTATGAACTTTAGAATAGCATGAGCCTCGCTTAAAGCAGCATACACTGAGTTCAGAAGGATAAGAAGGGAGGGCACTACGACGAAAATGACTACAAGTGATGAGACAACCTTTCGCCTAAGTTTCGTTGTGCCGTATCTCTCCACAACGGGGTAGAAGAGATAGGCAACGACCATTCCTCCTAAGAGAGAGGATAAAACGGAGGAGAGTATGAAGAGAAGCATAGCCAGTATCAAGGCTACGGAGATTATCGCCATAACGGATAAAGGGTTAAACTTCATTTTCACCGCAACCGAGCTTGAAGAGCAAGGTTAAAAGAGAAAAGTTCACCCACATTGCCACGGGTAAGGCTCTTTACAACCTAAAGAAAATAAAAAGGTATACCGTGGATTAAACATCGACCGGGAGACAGGTAGGCCTTACCTGTGTGCAGGTGTATGGCACTGGAGACAGGCTAAGGATAAAACCCATTATGTGAGTCTCAAGCCCAGACCGAGGCAAGGTTAATCACAGATCTATTTCATGATCATGACCGGGCTGATTTGTAAAATGATAGCTATGGCGAGATGAAGCAGGAATGGAGGGAGACATCAAAGCTGGGGATGAGGAAAAAATAAGGGAGGTCCTGCAGGAGGTTAGTAGACGTATAACGCCTACTCCCCGGGAGAAAAAAGAGCTGGTGGAATTTGTGGATAGGTTAATTGGGCAAATAAAGAGAATATGCAGGGATATGAACTTAGATGTCACACCTATGCTAGTTGGATCAACAGCCAGAGACACTTGGCTTCGTGGGGAGAGAGATATTGATGTCTTTCTTCTTTTTCCCACTGATTACACTAGAGATCAGCTGAAGGGTTTAATAATTAAAGTGGCAGAGCAGATAACGCCAAACTTCGTGGTGAAGTACGCAGAGCACCCTTATGCAAGGTTGGAGATGCTTGGGTTTCAAGTTGACCTCGTTCCATGCTACAGAGTTGAAAGCCCGGATCAGCGGATCTCAGCCGTAGACAGAACTCCATTTCATAATGTCTATGTGATCTCTAAGATGGATAAGAGAAAAGCCGAGGAAGTTAGGCTTCTAAAGCAGTTTATGAAAGGGCTTGGAGTATACGGCGCTGACGTGAGGACAAGCGGCTTCTCGGGATATCTATGCGAGCTATTGATAATACACTATGACACGTTTACTGATCTACTCAGGCAGGCGTCTAAATGGAGAAGGGGAACTCTAATCGATATAGAGGGGCATTATCGCTCTACAAATGAGGTTAAGACTCTGTTCAGAGATCCGCTAGTGGTAATTGATCCCGTTGACAGAGGTAGAAACGTTGCAGCGGCCGTCTCAGAGTCAAGCATGAGCAAATTCATTTTAGGATCCATTAGGTTTCTGCAGAGCCCATCCTTAGACCTCTTCTTTCCAGCAGAGCATAAGGTTACGTTAGAAGATGCGATAAACCAGATAAGGAAGAGAGGGACATACTGGGTTTTTGTAGAGTTTTACCTAGAGGAGGAAACATCACCTGACATAGTGTGGCCTCAGCTAAGGAAGCTATTGGAAAAGGTTAAGAGACAGCTTGAGGAAAGGGGCGTAAGAGTTCTCGATGCAGCTGAGTGGACTGACGAGGAAAAACTTTGCGTTTTAGCCTTTGAGGTAGAAAATAGGCTGCTTTCCCGCGTTAAAATCCATAAGGGGCCAGGAGTGCTTCAAGGTGATCTCAAAAATGTTCTTAGATTCATAAAGAAGTATAAAGAGAACGTTAACGTTCTTAGAGGCCCTTATTTAAGGGGACAAAGGTTATTCGTCGACCTAAAGCGGCAAGAGTGCGATGTTAAGGCAATCCTAGGGGGGGTGTTGTTAAGAAGCGTTCAAGGCTCAAACATTGTGGAGAGAGCCCTTCTAAAACGGCATAGAGTTCTTGATCACGAAGAGCTAGGCAAGCTGCGCAAAGATGCAATTGAATGGATAGGATCGCTACTTAAGAAGGGGCTATTTGGCGCATAAAACAGGAGAAGTGCTATGGGGCCGACGGGATTTGAACCCGTGACCACCTGCGCTCTGTTGCAACCCCAGGCAGGCATCCTACCTTGCCGGTTAACCTCTAGCTGGACTACGGCCCCCACGGCCTCTAGCCCATGCGAAGAATATAAAGGTTTACCCTGTTAAAAGGGGTGCACGCAGGACTTAACAGCTAGGTTTCAGGGATTTTCTTATTTCTTGAACAGTTAGACGCGTTATCTGTGGTGCAAGACCGACATATGAGGCGGGATCTAGCATTTTAGCCAGCAGACTTGGCGGTATAAGGCTAGAGATGCTCTTATCAGTCGATAAGACCTCCTTCAGGTGCTTTCCCTCGGATATCGCCAGTAGGGATAGCCTTTTCAGTAGCTCATGGGCGTCTTGTCTTCCCATTCCCCGCTTCACAAGCTCCATCATAACCTTTTCTGCCATTATCAGACCCCTTGTCATCTCAAGGTTTCCCCTAACCCTTTCTTGATTGATTTCAAGCCCCCTAAGGACCTTTATCATCGTGCAAAGCATCTCATCAATAAGTATGAAAGACTCTGGGATTATAAAGCGTTCATTGGCCGAGTTTGCGAGATCCCTTTCATGCCATGTTATCACATTCTCAAGTGCGGGTATCACCATTGACCTCATAAGCCTGGCTAAACTTGTGACACGTTCACATCTAAAGGGGTTACGCTTGTGCGGCATTGTGCTTGACCCAACCTGAGTGGCGGTGAAGGGCTCTGCAACCTCTCCTATCTCGGTGCGTTGGAGATTCCTTATCTCGGTGGCAAGCTTGTCAAGAGAGGATGCTGTTAATGCCAAGAGGAATACAAGTTCGGCGTGCCTGTCACGCTGAACAATCTGAGTTGTTATTAAAGGCTCATGGAGACCAAGAGATGCGAGGACCTCTCTCTGGATAGATGGCCCCTTTTCACCTATGGAAGCAAACGTTCCGACAGCGCCTGAGATTTTACCGACAAGAATTCGCGGTCTAAGCTGTTTTAACCTCTGCAAATGTCTATGGAACTCCGCAGCGAAAAGAGCGAATTTAAACCCCAATGTTATCGGAAGGGCATGCTGTCCATGGGTCCTCCCTATGGCGGTTAGATCTGCATATCTCTCTGCCAGATCAAGCAAAACGGTTATCAGCTCTCTAAGTCTACGTTCAAGAATGCCTATTGCATCTTTAATCTGTAGGGCGAGAGCTGTATCGAGCACATCGCTACTGGTTAAGCCTAAATGCACGTAGCCTCCGTGGTCTCCGCATGTTTCGGCAAGCGCCCTCACAACTGCCATGGTCTCATGGCGAATAGCCGATTCTATCTCCTTTACTCTCTCCACCTTAACCCTCCTTTCTCTAACGCTACGCGCTATTTCCTCGGCTGCCTTAACTGGGATAAGGCCGTGCATAGCTTGGACTTTGGCCACAGCCGCCTCAACTTCAAGCATTCTTCTTATCCTATTCTCCTCTTCAAATATTCCTTTCATCTCTCTACTGCCATAACGGCCTGTGTCAATTGGACATATCGGCACAGCAGATCCTCCAGGTGGTTAAAGCCACCTTTCCAGCTCTGAGGGTTTATCCCGGATGGGATAAGTAGACCCCTCATCAACTGCATCAACGGTTCTCTCCACCTGGGCTTTAATGCTTTTTGCCAACTGCAGGCCGATGGTTGGAACCCGCGATAGCTGCTCTATGGTGGCGGCTTTTAGGGCATCTATTGACGTAAAGCCGTGGTTATAGAGATTCCTTGCTCTAACCCTTCCAATTCCAGTCAGGGACACGAGTTCGACGAGTTCTTCCCTTACACCATACTTTACACGAAGGCGAAGCTGATCTATATGCCGAATAGCTTCTCGGTGATTAATCATCATAGCCAGCTCTCTAGCTGAGTAGAGAAGCCAATCGGCTGTTTCCGTAAGCCTCCTCACATCACCTGGCCCCACGTCATAGCGGAAGTTTAGTTCGTCTTCGCTTACTTCATTGATCCACATCTCAAGAACAGCAGCCGTCCATACAGCCTGCAAGAATGTGTCCCTTCCTGTACTCTCCCAAATAAGCTCTGCTGGCAGCTGCAGTTCTTGAACTCTGTCCTCGAGGATTTCATCTATCTCTCTCATAGCTCCTCTCCTTAGACTTAGCAGCTCCATATCGGGGGTAAGGCAGATTGCCATTAAGAACAGAAAACTAGAGGTTGTCGATGCCCTGGCGTTCTGCAGGAAGGTAAGCAGAAGCTTAGCCGTGAGCGGGTCAAGGTATAGAAGCGAAATTTTTCGGCCTAGCTCTGTTGCATAAAGCGATCCATCGACCTGCTTTAAAAAGCCATTTTCCACCAGAAATGCTAACGCCTCTCTAACTGCCCTTCTAAGCCTCCTCTTAGAGCTTGCCTGATAAGCGTAAAGAGTGAGGTTGTATAGGTCTAGTATGTCCTTCTTTGTTAAGGCTAATCCTGAGGCTACAACTGACAATGTTTGAGAGCGGAGTATTGAGGAATTCAGGAGGTTTGAGGTTATCCTCTCGGGGGGTGAGTTAATGTAACTCTCAATAAACCTGTCCACCGCCTCAGCTGAGGATGCCCTGATAATAGCTTCGCCTAGTGTGTCATACTTTGGCCTGCCAGCCCTTCCGACCATCTGTTTATACTCCATTGTAGAAATGGGTTGGGATCCCCTTCCGTGAGTGTACCTATAGGCTTGAGCGATTATCACCCTCCTAGCTGGTAGGTTAACCCCGGCGGCTAGAGTTGGGGTTGCACAGATTACCTTCAGAAGGTTTCGCCGAAACGCCTCTTCAATTATCTCGCGATGCTCGTATCTCAGCCCTGCATGGTGAAACGAGACACCTGAGGCCACCAGTTTTGAAAGAAGCTCTGAAAGCTTAGTTCGCTCGCTATCGAGGGCTATTACTCTATTTGCAACCTCTTGAAGCGCCCTCTTCTCGTTGGGCGAGAGAAGAGGAGCAATGTAAGGTTTGAGCTTCTCGGCTGTTCGAACAGCCGTTCTTCTAGTGTTAAGGAATACCAGGGCTTGACCACCCCCTTTAATAACGTCCACACAGAGGTCGACGATCTCGTTTCCGCTTTTTGCCTCCAGCTTCTCGATGCCTGTAGGCCAGTGGATCTTATGCCTGTATATGACGCCTTCAACAAGTTTAACAGGCCTCCAATTGCTCTTTACTAACTCTGCATCAAGCCAGTCTGCAAGTTCCTCAGCGTTGCTTATGGTGGCGCTCAGGCAGATAAGCTGAAGGTTCTGTAGCATCTTACGCATCTTTGTAATGATGAACTCGACAACCGGTCCCCTCTTCTCTGAACTTATAAGGTGTATTTCATCAACGACAAGCAGGCCAACGTCCCTGAGCCAGCTTGGGTTATGACGGAGAATAGAGTCAGCTCTTTCGTTCGTACAGACTATGAGGTCATACTCAGAGAGCCAATGCGGGGAGATCTCAAAGTCCCCTGTAGATATGGCTACCTTAATGTCTAGCCTCTCGAGAGATTCTTTGAGTTCCTTGTACTTCTCGGAGGCTATACTTCGGAGGGGAACTAGATAAAGTGTTTTCTTACCTTCCATGGCTGTTTTAACCGCAGCGAATATAGCTATGAGTGTTTTACCACTAGCTGTTGGAGTGGCAACTACAATGTTCTTTCCGTCTAAAATCCCCCTTCTTAATGCATCTCTCTGCGGTGGAAAGAGATTTTTGATTCCAAGAGATTCCATGACAACCGGAACTATTTCCGAGGTTTCCATCCCCTTATTTTACCTCTCCTTGCCAATCTTAAATTGGAGCAATATGCCCTTCATAGGGGGTTATTAGCTGCCCTTCTCTTATCAAGGCTCTAATATCGTCCCTAACTATTCCTGGGGATACTTCGTGAATCTTAGCAAACCCCTTGACTATTTCCGCTATAGGAATTGCTCTTCCCTCCTCCTCGAACCTCTCTTTGATAAAGCTGAGCAGAGACTGAAGTCTGGATCTTCTTGACATCGTGTAACCGGTGGCTATGCGGTCTATGCTGAGGGAACCGGTGGACTCTTCATAGCCAAGCTGCTGCAGGAACGTCCACATTAAGTTTATGGCGAATTCAGCGTCTTCAGCCGTTACGTAGTTTCGGAGTTCTATCTTGGCTCTGGCCTCGGCCATTCTTATCAGCGCCTCTAACTGTCTAGGCGTTATTGCAACGGCCCCCTGAGGCTGCTCAAGGCTCTTCTTTCTCATCTCCATGTAGAACTGTTTTATCTTCTCCAACGCCCCAGACGTTAACCGCGGGTGAATGTTGTTTCTAGCATAGAGGATGTATCTTTTCAGCAGGTTAGGGTTGAGGATTTGTTTAACTTGGGCCAGCCTACCAGCGTGGAGGTCTAGTATAAAATCGGCAACAGCGCCATCTCTCTTCTCGTCTGGCACGTCCTTAACAAGAAAGATCAGGTCAAATCTAGAGAGTATGGTGGGTGGCAGGTTTATATTCTCAGCTGGACTTCTCGACTCATCGTAACGCCCCCATGCGGGGTTTGCTGCAGCCAGTATCGATGATCTAGCGTTTAGCGTGGCCACTATGCCCGCTTTCGCTATTGAAACCGTCTGTTGCTCCATGGCCTCATGAATCGCTACCCTGTCGTCCCCGCTCATCTTATCAAACTCGTCAATGCAAGCCACGCCCTTATCAGCCAGAACAAGAGCACCGGCTTCCAGCGTCCAAGCCCCAGTAAAAGAATCTCTAACAACTGCTGCTGTCAATCCCGCAGCTGTTGAGCCTTTCCCTGTGGTGTAGAGACCTCTTGGAGCTATTTTTGATACGTGCTTTAGTATTTGACTCTTTCCTGTTCCGGGGTCGCCGATTAAAAGGATATTAAGATCTCCCCTTATCTTAGTGCCATCTGCCAGGTACTTAGGCGTTCCTCCAAAAAGGAGAAGGGCTACAGCTTTTTTAATGTCATCAAGTCCGTGTATAGAGGGAGCTATTGAGGCTATGATCCTGTCTGCTATTTCAGGTTGACGGGCTAAGCTCAGTATTTCTTCTAGATCTTCATCGGTTATTTCCTCCACTATTTTCTCTTCCTCTCCTCGAAGCCTTACAGAAATGGCGTCTATGTACATCGTGTAACTGGCGGCAGCAGCTTCACCCTTAAAGAACGATCTTACGGGCTTGAGAATCCCGGTTAACTGTACCCTGTCACCTGGACGGGCTCGATCAACAAGGTCTTCCGTGAGAACGCAAATTATTGATCGAGGGAGCCTCCCAGCGGGGAGCTGTTCGTGATCCTCCTGAAGCCTTATGGTCTGCCAATCTATGAACGTGCTCCTCTCAAGAAGAAACTTGAAGGCTCCCCTTTTGCCACAGTTCGGACACACCATCGAAATCCTCTTGTTGGGAGGCGATTCTCTTTCAATCTCCATTTCAAAAAGGGAGCCACAGTTCTCGCATGCCCATGTGCCCTTTACTAGACGCGCTTGGATGGCTGAAGCTTGGGTTATTACCCCCTCAACCTCAACGAGTTTCCCTATCTGGTTTGCCCTTAGTTCACGGATAGGTGTTTGAATCGGCAGATTATAGACCCTTACATAGAACCTTCTATTTGCCTCCACGTAGTCTGGGTCAACTTGAAGAAGAATACCTTTTAGACTCTCAGAGGCTAGGGAAAGCACTTCTTCAGGCCTCTCCATCACCAGCTGAGCAATTTCCTCGGAGTACATGGAAATACTAGAGAAATCAAGGAAAACCGATATCCCCTCCCTCTCCGGTAGCTCCTTAATGTAATTCATTTGCGTTGATGCCAAGAGGTTTCTGAATAGATCAATAATCTCTTCCGCCGTAAACTTGACTTGTTCCAAGTCGGCTCCCCCATCAGACAATGTTAAACAGGGCTTTACGCCATTCGTTAATAAGATTGAGTATCACATCGTAGAGGTCCTCCTCTTCTGGAGTCATTTTTTCCCTCTCTTTTTGATTATCAACACC
Organism: Thermoproteota archaeon; assembly: GCA_027491945.1. The sequence continues at coordinate 9,296 of JAOZFZ010000004.1, forward strand.
CTTAGCCGCCATTTTGGCGATTTTCTGGAGTCTTAAAAGGGTCAAGGACTCTAAACCGGCCTTAAACTTCTGCGCTTCATCGCTGTTCTTTTCTCTGAGCTGTTTAAGCATGGAGAGACAGCGCACGTAAAAGTCCGCCGGAAGGCCGTGAAGCTGAAATCTCTTCAGTTCCTCGAGGGACAGAATCCTGTAAAGTGAAGCTGTATCAATGGGCTCAACCACTGGTTCTGCTAGCCCCCTCCTAACCAATATTGACGCTTCCCATTGTGGAACGAAGAATATTTTTCCTGGCTCTACAGTTTCCTTGAGGCCGCCCTCTCTGAAGAACGAAATACTTTTCTTTGCCCGAAGCTTCATTTCCGCTAAAGATCTTCTTAGAGTGAATCCCCTAAACATCAGCGTCAACTCAGAGGGATAAACAAAAGGTTGAATAATGAGGTTTTCCCCTCTATGGATACGAGGAGACCAACCTATAAATTTAGCCTTCCCATTGAATATGCGGAAGACCGGTGGTTAAGATGATCAATGAGGCAGCAATATGGACCGAAAAGTACAGGCCAAGAACGCTGGATGAAATGGTTAACCAAAGGGAGATAGTGGAGAGGCTAAAACACTTTGTTAAAGCCGGGTCTATCCCTCACTTCCTCTTCGCCGGCCCTCCGGGTACCGGTAAAACCACAGCTGCACTCTGCCTCGCTCATGACCTATTTGGCCCAGAAGGAGTGAGGTCGAATTTTATAGAGCTTAATGCTTCAGACGAGAGGGGAATAGATACTATAAGAACGAAGGTTAAGGATTTTGCGAGGACAAATCCTATAGGTGGATTTCCGTACAAGATAATCTGCCTAGATGAGGCCGACAATTTAACAGCTGACGCTCAGCAGGCTCTTAGAAGAACAATGGAGCTGTTCTCATCCAACTGTAGATTCATACTAGTCTGTAATTATTCTTCTAAGATTATAGAGCCCATCCAGTCTCGAACAACGGTCTTTCGTTTCCAAAGACTTTCGGATGAAGATATAAAATCGCGGCTCCTCTATATAGCAGAGAGAGAAGGGGTGGAGATAACAGAGGAGGGGCTATCCGCAATAATCTATGTTGCTGAGGGCGATCTTAGAAGAGCTATTAACATTCTGCAGGCTGCTGCTGCCGATGAGAGGAAAGTAACGGATGAAACAGTCTTCCAAATATCCGGAAGGGCTCATCCGCAGGAGATAAGTAAGATAATTGAAACCGCACTGAAGGGGAACTTTAAGGAGGCTAGAGATGCCCTTTATGATCTTATGGTGAGGTATGGGGTATCTGCAAGCGACATACTCTATCAGATGCATCGAGAAATACTCAGCTCTGAGACGATAGAGGAGGAGAAAAAACCCGCCCTCTTAGAGTACTTGGGAGAGATAGATTTCCGTATAACAGAGGGAGGAACCCCGGATATACAGCTCAACGCGTTACTGGCAAAGTTTGCTCTCTTAGGGAGCCTATAGGTGGAAGATTTGGAAGAAAATCAGCTGTTCGCAGAGAAGTATAAGCCAAGAACACTCGAACAATTACTAAATCAGAAGAAAGCCGTTGAGAAGTTTACATCCTGGTTAAAACGATATATAAAAGGGGAGACTAGGAAGATAGCAATACTTTCAGGGCCAAGTGGTGTTGGAAAGTCTATCCTTCCTGAGATTATAGCGAGCCAGCTGGGCCTTGAGGTCGTTCAGATAAACCCCCTGAGGATCTCGTCGCTAGATGAGCTTGCTGAGACAATTAAAAATGCTTCAACGATGCACGGGCTTTTCTCACCCAGACGAGGAAGAATAATAGTTATAGATAGCGCGGAGAACTTGACTGAAATAGGCAGTCGGGCGGTTTCAACGGTTGCCTCGATCTTAGGTGGCTCAAAGCATCCAATTGTCGTGATCACAAACAATGCTTATCAGCCAAACCTCCGCCCGCTAAGACAGATGGGGGAAGTTATAACCTTTAAGAGGATCCCCTGGAGGACAATATTCAAGTTCCTAAAGGAGGTTGCTGAGAAAGAGAGTCTTAAAATCCCCCAGATGACACTAAAAGAAATAGCGGTTAACGCTAAGGGTGACGTCCGGGCAGCTTTGAACGACCTTCAGAGCCTAGTTGGAGCTGAAGAGGTCTCTCTTTATGGAAGGCAGAGAGACACTGAGATAGATATATTCACTGCACTAAGGGAGGTCTTTAGCGCAATAAACATGAAAAATGCACATACAGCTATTGAGAATCTTCCGGTTGATTATAATCTGTTTATGAGATGGATGGCTGAGAATCTTCACCTCATCTACACGGATCCGAAGTCCTTGGCAAAAGCATTTGATAGACTATCTACAGCAGATCTATACGCAAGAAGAGCGGCAAAAACAGGTAATTGGTCTCTTTTGAGATATTTTTTCGATCTGTTAGCCTCAACAGGCCTTGTAAGTGGAGGGAAAAGAAGGGGCTTCATCCCATTTAGTTTTCCCTCATACTTAAAGAAAGGCGCTCTTCACAGGGATAAAAGGGCCGAAATGAAGAATATTCTGGTCAAAATAGCTACAAAGTGCCATGTATCAAGAAGAAAGGCCTACACGGAGTACCTGCCCCTTATAAGAATCATGATGCAAAGCGAACAGCTTAGAAAAGAGATTAGCAGATTTCTTGAGCTTGAAAGAGATGAAGAAAAAAGGCTGATTGGAAAGCGGTGATCTAAAGGTGAAGGAACGTGGTCGGGGTAAGCGTCGTAAGCTTCTTCAAAAGGAGAGGCTGATAGAGAGATACAGGAGGGAGGGCATACTAAGATCTAGGGCCGTCATAGAGGCCTTTAGAAAGGTTCCGCGGGAGGAGTTCGTTCCACCGCGGTATAGAGAACAAGCCTACCTCGACACGCCGCTTCCGATAGGGTATGGACAGACAATATCGGCTCCTCACATGGTTTGCATATACGCCGAACAGTTAGATCTAAAGGTCGGTTTAAAGGTTCTGGAGATAGGGGCTGGATCCGGGTACAATGCAGCCGTGATGGCAGAGATAGTTGCCCCAGAAAATCTGCCACAAGAGAAATGGGGACATGTCTACACGGTAGAGATAGTCCCCGAACTCTGCACATTCGCTCAGGCTAATCTGGAGAGGGCGGGATATGGCGATAGGGTAACTGTTCTCTGCAGAGATGGGAGCACAGGTCTCCCGGAGTACTCTCCCTATGACAGGATAGCTGTAACGGCCTCCGCGCCAGATGTTCCAGAACCACTTGTAGAGCAGCTAAAGGAGGGAGGGCTACTCCTGATACCAGTCGGCTCTTCCTTCTTTCAGAAGCTGCTGCTGATCAGCAAGAGGGAGGGAAAGATCGTTAAGAGGGATCTGGGTGCGGTCGCCTTTGTCCCTCTGAGGGGAAGATTCGGATGGAAGAGTTAAAACCACCGTTCTAAACCTGACACAGCCAGATTTTGTTTGTAGCCACTAACAAGCCTATTTATGGCTTTTCTAACCCTCTCATAGGAGAAGTCATGAATGTCGCAGAGGAACTTGATGATCTCCTCCTCATTAGGGGGGGACCAAGCTATCTTGTAGTCATTCGTAACTTTGGGATCTTCAAACATCCGGATTATCTCGTCAAGGTTTTCTGGAGGTGATACGCCTCGGCTCTCGTACACCTTTAACAAGTCTCCCTCAAATTTTTTGATGAGTTTTAGCGCCGTTTTAGGGCCTATGCCCTTTATACCCTCGTTAAAGTCGGTACCTATTAGTACTCCTATTGCGATGAGGTCTCGACGGTTTATGCCGTGTTCCTCGAAGAGCGATCTTAATTCGATTATCTCAGGCTGTATATGGATGTACACGTTCTTTCCTGGTAATTTTCTTCTGCCGCTTATGGCGAGGTTTCTTACAAGAATTGGAGAGCCAAACAGGAGGGAGTCATAGTCCTGCGAAGCAGTCGCCCACGCATCTCCCCTGCGGACCATGTGGGCTGCTTGAGCTTCGCCTTCCTCAGGCGCTACTACGTATGGTATCCCCATATAGGATAGGAGCTCCTTTGCGTCCTTAACAAGGCGATCGGTGAGCCGAGCTGAAGCCTGAGCGTACTTTCTTGCTGCCTCTAGATCTCCAATCTCTAGCGCCCTTTTCCACATCCTTTCCGCTTTCTCTCTGATTGCCTTTCTCCTCTCAATCTCCCTCTCCTTAATAGATGGGGGCTGTCCATCAAAGACATAAATGGGTTTGACGCCTTCCTCAATTAAGTTCACAGTACGGTAGAAGAGGCCGGAGATGTGACTTGTCACGTTGCCCTTTCTGTCTTTAAGAGGGGTCCCATTAGGCTGGCGTATTATAGCCAAAAACTGGTAAAGAGCATTAGAAGCATCTATGCATATAATTTTTCCCTTCAGCCGTTTAATCTCGATTGGGTTCGCCTTAATTATTCCCCTAAGCTTTACACCCATCTTTGTTCACGCATCTCCGATTACTTCTATCTTCATCTTCTTCTTGTTGATTATGCTCATAGTTGTCTTCTTATTTATCTCTAGGTCTAGAAGGGCTTTCATGACATCTCCCAATGAAACATTACTGTTCTCCTGAACAAGCTTTGACATAAGCTGATCTAAAAGAATCACCCGTTGGTCACGAAGAATATCCCATATCTTCTTTTTCAGGGGGGTTGATCTCCATGTCATCTTTAATCCTTACCAGTTTTTCATAACGTCTCGAGGGGTAACTCCCTTGCAATAACCTTCTTAAGCCGGGATCCAAACTCCCGGTACCATTTCACCATTTCTTGGGTAAGCGATGGCTGGATAATTGTGAGCGCCTCAGTAAAGTCTTCCATGCCCACCTCGCAGGGTTTCATATCATTTTTACGTAAGGCTGTGAAAGCGGCTTCGCGGCAGAGCGACTTTAGATCGGCGCCGGAGTAATTTTCGGTCCTCTCCGCTATATATTCTAGGTCAACGTCGTCCTTTAATTTCATCTTCCCCGTGTAGATGGAGAGTATTTCAAGTCTATCCTCAAAGCTGGGCTCATTAACATACACCAGCTTTTCAATCCTTCCAGGGCGGAGGAGCGCAACGTCAACTATATCAGGCCTGTTTGTGGCAGCTATAACCACCACGTTCTCCAGTTCCTTTGTTCCATCCATTTCGGTGAGAAGCTGACTTACCATGCGCTCTGGGGTTCCACCAGAGCTTAAATCACCGCGTCTAGGGGCAATGGCGTCTATTTCGTCGAAAAATATGATTGCCGGGGCTGAGAGCCTAGCCTTTCTGAAAATTTCCCTTATTGCTCGTTCGGTTTCTCCAACCCACTTGCTCATTATTTCTGGTCCGTTTATTGCTATGAAGTTTGCCTCTGTCTCGTTGGCAACGGCCTTAGCCAGAAGGGTTTTACCGCAGCCCGGAGGGCCATAAAGAAGAACACCACTAGGCGGCTC
>JAOZFZ010000013.1 GCA_027491945.1 Thermoproteota archaeon
CCCAGCATTCCTTTAACTTAGAAATACTTGCATAAAATTCATTTCTGGCTCTTTCAGACAGAAATTGAACAGTAACAGCGCCTTCATCGCCATTAACGCAGCGTTTAAGCAGGGAGAAGACCCGCCGAGCAACTGAATAGGAGACTGGAATCAGCTCTCCGATCCAAGAGGGAAGGCTTGAATCCTCCCAGCTTCCAGGTTCAACATTAATCCTGCCTTCATTGAGGGATACCATACGCCAAGGGCGCACCTTCATTATGAAGGATGAACCTGGCTCGGCTATTCGGGCTGCAAACTTCTCATCTATAACGCCAATTTCCTTTCCAGAGGAAATGTCAAGAACCCTATAGAGTTTCACATCAGGTATAACCGAGAGGTTCTCAAAGTAATACACCAATCCTCTGCGCGTCCTCTTAAACTTTAATCCGCCTTCATCAAAGTAAATGAGACCAAGATCTCTAAGTAAGTCTAGAACGTCCCTTACAATGCCTTCTTCTATCTTCTTAAAGAAGAAGCTACGCTTTACAACACTTAAAGCTCTCTCCACGCTAACCCAGCCGTGATCCATAGATAAGCCGATCAGCTGATGAGCTAAGATATCTAAACATCCGATGTGGAGTGGGGGTGGTTCAAGGAATCCGCCTCTCATCAGCTCCACTATGGCAACTGACTCAAGGAGATCAAGAAAGCCGCTAGATAGAATCACACCCTGTGAAACACCATATCTACCATCTTGAAACCTATGGCCAGATCTACCAATCCTCTGAACAAGCTGCGACACTGCTCTCGGAGATAAGAACTGAATTACCAGGTCGACATCTCCGATGTCTATGCCGAGTTCAAGGGAAGACGTGCAAACCAGCCCCTTCAACCGGCCGCTCCTGAGCTGAGCCTCAACACTAACTCTATGCTCTTTTGAGAGGGATCCATGGTGAACATGAAGAGGTAGACTTGAAAAAGCGAGTTTAAACCTTGACCCGAGGTTTTCACTCATCTCACGGGTATTAACAAAGATCAGAACGGATCTCTTATCACTAATAAGATCAGACAGCCTTCTTAATACACAACTCCATTCACCCCGCAGGGCGTACTCCACCCTGCAGACCATGCGCTTCTCTTCTCTGTCCACAACCACCTCAACAGAGCCATCTCCCGCTAGAATAGATGCCACTTCAGCGGGCGATGCAACAGTCGCTGACAAACCTATTCTCTGAAAATCACGCCCTATGAATTCTCTGAGCCTCTCAAGCAGCACAAAAAACTGAACACCCCTCTTACTCTCAATAAGCTCGTGGATCTCATCAACAACAACAGCCTGAATGGTGCGTAGGTGTTCTCTAAGCCTCTTACCAACCAGCACAGCCTGAAAAGTCTCGGGTGTAGTGATAAGAACATCGGGCGGGGAGCGCGCCTGAAGAATACGGAGTCTGCGCCCCGTATCCCCATGCCGTACCATAACCGTTAAACCTAGCTTTTCAGCAAGCAATGTCAGCCTCACCAGCATATCCCTGTTAAGAGCTCGAAGAGGGGTCACATAGACAACCTTAATGCCGGCAGGCCCATTCAGCCGTGAAAGCCTAAGAAGAAGAGGAATCATAGCAGCTTCTGTCTTACCAGCACCCGTAGGAGCTACAATCAAGAGATTACGTCCAAAATAAACTGGAGAGAAAACTTCACGTTGAAGAGGCGTTAAACCCTCAATTCCCACAGATCTGAAATACCTCTTAACCTCTTCAAAGGAGAGACGCTGGAGATGGCCGCTGTTTTCAGGCATATACGCTTCTCCACTCCTCCATTAAAGAGCTATAGGCTTCATCTTCAACCTTAACTGTTCTATACATGCCAAGGAACTCAGCCAGAACCTTAGCAAGAATATGGTAGCACGCGTCTACCCTACCCCTCACAACAGAGTTCAAGTAAAAGTCGTAACACGCGCAAAAATCATCTGATTCAATGAGATAGTCCCTCTCTCTTCCAACTACAACCCACACAACCCTTCCACTTGGATGAAAAACATACTTGAAAACAGACCCCTCAGCTACTGCCCCAACAGCCCTCTCAAACCTTTCCCCATACCGCTCATGAAATCTCCTGCGAATATCAGGAGTAATCCTCCCAGCCCTATAAAGCCTCAATTTCAAGTTCTGAAGGCCATCTAGAGAGGGGTGTTTCAAGGCTCAACCTCACCTGCAATGAGGAAGCAGGGCAGACCCCTAAAGTATTCCCGTAAAGCATTAAAGCTTTCCTCATCTAAGAGAACCGATGAATCACCGACAAGCCTAAACCTGACCTTAGCGTAAGGGTGGTTCTCCATGAGGTCATCTATCTTCTCTTGGATCCTCCTCTCCTCCTCCGACAGGTCAGGAGGAGAGCGGCCTACGTAAATCCATCTGACACTCCTCCTCCCGCCAGGTCCCGCAACGTACTCCCACCTGTACCAATACAGGTTTGGGTAACTGTAAACCTTACCCTTTGAGCGGACAACATGTCTCCTTCTCAATCTATACCTTGAGCTAACCGATGAAAGCTCACGCTGAAGAGCCCCAATTCTCTCCTCAAAGTCCCTCTCAAGCTTTCTCAGTACCTCCCCACCGCCAACAACAAGGATCCAGCCACACCGCATGGTATGTTTTGTGCAAAAAAGCATGATATAAATCTATGTATTGCACAAAACCAAAGGCTAAAAAACAGGGGAAACCTAAGAACCCGGCCGCAGCAAGGGTCGAAGAACAATGAAAAGAATAACAATAGTAGGGGCAGGCCCAGCCGGGCTAGCAGCGGCATACAAATTAACAGAGAAAAAAACAGCAGAAATAAGGATAATAGACTGTGGAAACGAGCCACATGCTCGTAAATGCCCCCTTGAATCCACCCGCGTGTGCCATCAATGTGAACCATGTAAGATACTGACAGGTGTCGGGGGAGCTGGACTTCTTTCAGCAGGAAGGCTAAACCTAAGGCCGGATATAGGCGGCGATCTCGAAGAATTAACCGGGTCAAGCAAAAAGGCGTGGGATCTCATTGAGGAGGTTGACGACTTCTTTCTAAAGTTTGGTGCACCCAAAAAAGTGTATGGAATAAACTCAGAAGTGATCAATCTTGAACAAAGAGCGGCAGCAGCAGGGGTAAAGTTCATACCAATAAAACAAAGGTTCATAGGAAGCGATAATGCAGTTAACATAGTCACAAACATCCAGAGATACCTAGAAAAGAGGGGGGTAAAATTTCTACTCAACATAAAAGTTGAGGAAATAGAAAGAGAAATCGGAGGGTACGTGCTGCAGACAACACATGGAAAAATTAAGACAGACATACTCCTAGTGGCTCCAGGAAGATATGGTGCAAACTGGCTGTCAAAACAGGCAAGAAAACTAGGAATAAAACAAAGATATGAACCAGTAGATGTCGGTGTAAGGGTAGAAGTCCCAGCACTGATCATGGATCCAGTAACAAAAATAAGTCTCGATCCAAAATTCCACATCTACACAAAAACCTACGATGACTTCGCCAGAACATTTTGTGTCAATGAAAGAGGGTTTGTTGTAAGAGAGGTATATGACGACCTAATTCTAGTAAACGGCCATGCAATGGTTGAAAAGAAATCAGAAAATACAAACTTCGCTCTTCTAATAAGAATAAAACTAACAGAACCATTAGAGAACACAACAGCCTTCGGAAGACAAATAGCAAAGCAAGCAAACACGCTAGGAGGAGGAAAACCAATAATACAAAAACTGGGAGACCTAGAAAGGGGCAGAAGATCAACATGGAAAAGAATAAGATCAAATATAATTAAACCAACACTAATCGATGTAACACCAGGAGACCTAGCACTTGTATTGCCTCATCGCATACTCACCGATATACTAGAAGGACTAAATGCCATTGACAAGGTAATACCGGGAATTCACAGCCCATCAACACTAATATATGCCCCAGAAGTAAAGTTTTCAGCAAACAGAATAGAAGTAAATAAAAACATGGAGGCAATAAAGAATCTATTTGTTGCAGGAGACGGAGCAGGACTGTCAAGAGGAATAGTTACAGCAGCAGCCACAGGAATCTTAGCTGCAGAGGGAATCCTAAAGAAAATTCAGCAATAAGAAAATCTTGTTTTGTACAAATAACTATTTTGACATAACTATTATTGCACAAAACCCTAGGAACCTTGGACTCAGCCACAGACTCATCATCTTCCATTATTTCCTCAATGAATTATGCCGCAAAACAATACATATCTTTTACTATTTGATTACACTTAAGAGAAAAGTAGGGGTGTGGGTGTCGGCTAATTTTTCGAATAATACGCACATTATTCTCAGCAATTGAGTATTGATGTATACCTTCTTTACACCCCCCTCTTTTCCACTGAATGACCATAATCTCAATGCAGACCAGCTGTTACAATTAGAACTTTGTCTACATGTCTCCTTACTTTCAATGCAAGTGATCAGCCCAGCTATCTTTTTATACGGGGAAACTAAAAGTCAATTCTGTTTATAAGTGGAAAAACACCCTGTTCAGGTAAAACTTTAATTTTCCCGATGAATCATCGCAGTATACTAGTTCACAATCTGTATACCCCTGTTGATAGATTATTAGCATGTTAATAATCAGTGGAAATTACTGTATTACGGGTGATCCATTGGCTGAAGGGAACAACCTCAAGAAAATCAAAAGAACACGCATTATATTTGATATCTATGACAATGGTGAGATTAAACTTTCAGTTGAAGGCAAACTAGACCCCTCGATCCTAGCCGATCTCATGGCTAAAATAGCACTCACTTCACAAAACAGTGGATCTTTCTCACTCATTCAATCATCCTTCACCTCCATCTCCGATAAACTCTGGCAACTCATCCATACGAGGTTCAGAGGAGTCTGGTTCACAAGCAGCGAACTTAGAAAGGTCTACTTCGAGGTCTTTGGTGAAGAACTACCAAAAAACAAGGCCTCAACATACCTCTACAGGTTCTACACAAGCGGCAGACTGCTAAGGAAGGAAGGAAGACCAGCCTACAAATACAAACTTGCAATGGTAAAAACTCTAGATTAAAGTAAGAGATCACTACTCGTATTTAATTGTACATTGATGTTCTAAGATTGTTCTCTAATTTAATTAGAGTTTATTAATTACCATACCTATTTGATTGCTGTACTCATAGCAGGTGCAAGTTTAATGGAGACTACAGGTATGCCTAGATCTTCCCTTTCTCTATAGATCTCCTCACCCATTAAGTAGGCTCCCAAAGCCAACTATTTTGTACAATATTTGGACTTAATCTAATGATTATTGTACAAAACAAGTGACTTTGGGTGACCAATCCCCGCGGTACTCTCAGCTTTAGTTATGGGCTGTATGGCTACAGAACAGAAGGTTGCGTGATTAATGCCTCACCACAAAACATTTTTCTCCCATGCATTTCCCCCTTTGCGTTATCTGTACTTTGTGTAGATTATTCCGTTTAACTTGGAGGCTTCAAAGAATACTAGGTCTCGATCACCTGCTAGGTGTTTTTTCTCTGCTAAGTCATAGAGCAGAACTTCACATCTCTGCTGTCTATATTTTTTGGCCTGTATGAGAGCTGCCCTTGTAAATCCAGTTAAACTCACTATTATAATCCTAATCTGTTATCTTTTCATCCTCCTCATTAGAACGGTCTCCACTATTTGGCGTGCTGTTTCTAACCCTACTGTTTCCTGCGAGAGTTTAACCTCTAGGCCATTTTGATATGTGAACAACAATCCCCTTTTCCACCTTCTCTCTACCCTTTGGTTACCGAGGAAAAACAGGGCTTCATCTTCTTTGCTGTTGCGCAGCACCCCCTTCCTTATATAACAGGCCTGAAGCACAGCTAAAGCCTTTCCAAACGGCAAATCCCTTCTTATACGATAGCCAAGTGCTCTGTACTTATCCTCCACGGTCTTCATGATCTTCCTAAAGACCTTTAACCTATCCTCAAAACACCCTTTCCTTCTTCCCTCACTAATATTTTACCCTCTTCATACAGAAATCGTGAAGGTTTTCATTCAGATAAGAGTATATTGTGTGCGAGTTCTCTATCCTTTAAGGCTATGCTCCAGAGGCCTTGTAGTTTTTCTCCGTCAAGGATTAGGATGTTGTTTCTTGTCGCAAATTTAATGGCTTCTGAGGTGAATAGGGCGTTTGTCGCCACTGCTCCGTAACGGATTCCCAGATCAATTAGAACGCTTAGAAATTCTGCGATGGCGAATTTGCCTACCTTGTCTGTTTCATACTCCCTCTGTTTACAGCTTACGGCGTAGATTTCACCGTCTTGATTGACGGCTCAAATGTCCAGTTTGTGTTCTCAAATTCGTTTTCTTTTTTCAACTTGGAATTCAAGTAGGGTGAGGAGCGTGGCGACGTAATTTTTGAGTAAACGGCCAGAAGACATGTTCATCCCCGGCGGAGGCTTTAATTTCCCTTTTCTAATCCATATTTAAAACACATGTCATTAGAAGGTTTTATCTAAGAAAAACCGAGGCGTTCCAGCATCAGTATTGTTAAAGTTACTGTCTTGGTGGTTCTCGGTGTTTCATGACCTGGAAGAGGACTATAATTGTCGATTACGCGTTAGATCAATCTGCAGACTGGGCTTAGATCGTTGATAACGTAAACTTTGCGAAGAAGTGTAATTTCAAGGATGGTCCCATTCAGGGATCTTGATAATATCGCAACAGCTTATCCTATCCGTTGATGTGGAAGGTCTCCTAGGGGGGCTTCGTGTGGCGGTGGAAGCGCCTGTTTTTTCTAGTACTCCCGCCAGGTTGTACGGCATTTTGTGCAGATAAAATATCTTGTTTCTCCTTCATCTGCTGATCTTGTTTGTCTTAGGATCCAGTATGCTTCGGTGTTGCCGCATTTTGGACATAGAACCTTTGTTTTTGGCAGGGTTAAGATGTCTTCCTCGATTACTATTGTCCCCTCTACTTCCTGTTTAGGTGCTTCATAAACCGTTATTTGGTGGTTTTCGATGCTTATCTCGTGGCCGTTTGTGCAGATGTATATTTTCTTTCCGTTTTCCTCCTTTACTTGGATTAGATTGCCGCATTTTGGACAGAACATTTTCTTCACCGGTTTAGGGAGGGGGTCTCAGAGAGGAGGTGGGTTTTTTAAACCTTTTCAGGGCATCTGTTATTATCCTTGCATGATCAAACGCTATGTTCTTTGGTGTTTTTCTGAAGTATTTGAGTGTTTTTGCGTCGCTGTTTGCCTTTGCCTCTCCTTTTGTTTTACTGATGACATAAGCTATAGATATCACGTGCCCCCGGGGATCCCTATCTGGCTCTGAGTATACACCAAGAAGCTCGTATTCTGTAGGGGTTAAACCTGTTTCTTCTCTTATTTCCCTTTCCAAGGCCTTTTCAACCATCTCCCCATATTTTATGAATCCACCTGGGAGGGCCCAGTGGTCTTTAAATGGTTCGTTTTTTCTTTTTATTAAGAGGATGCCCTTTTCTGGATCTATTATTACTCCGTCCACCGCTATGAGTGGGCTTTTTTTATCTTTCACTTTGATGCTGCCTCTTTAAAGAGCCGTTGGAATTCATTCAGTTTTTTCTTTATGTTCTCTATTTCTTCGGATAAAACCTTCAAGGGGTCTCTTCCCTTTGTTTTTATGGAGAGTTCTGCTTTTTCCTCGAGAGGATGGGGTACGTGGTAACCTATGAACTCTATTTCTGGGTTGCTTGAACTTTCCTTTGTTATTAGGTTAAGTAGTGTGTGTGTCTCTTCCTCTACTAGTATTTTGACTGTGTTACCATTTTTTGAGAGTAGTTTTAGCCTCAAGGCTTTCTCATCCCTTTTGTAGGATAATTATTCGGCCATAGTCGTCGGCCACCTTCTTTCCTATATATTCCTTTCCACATTTCGGGCAGTAGAGAATCCTTCCTCTCCTTACTGTTTTTAGCCTTAGTTCTGCGTGGCAGTTTGTGCATGTGGAGTAGACAACTCCGAGGTTTGGGGCTTGGGTACTCAGGGCGGTCATATAGCTTGTTTTCTTTGTAACCATACATTTGACGATATCGCCGACGGTGAACGTTTCGAAGAGGTTAGTTAGGTATTGTCTTTTTGCGTTTGCAATGTAGATTTCTCCGGTGTATGGTGTTTTAAATAAGGCCTTTCTAGGCTTTATCTTGTAAAAGAGCTTTACCGTGGCTGATTTTTCTTTAATCTGAACAATCTGTCCAAGGAGTATGTCACCCACGTTGATGAGGATGGGTTTTTCAACTCGTGGATACACCCATATCTGCCGTTTCTTAACGTCCTTTAAGACGTTCCCTATTTTCTCGGCGTATATATAGCCGTCCTCCACGTAAGAGTTTTTTCCAGGCATATAGGCCTCTATGAGGCTTAGCTTTTCACCAGGTATCACAAATTCGCCAGTTTCAGGGTATTCCCCCAAGGTTAGTCACCGTTACTTGCCAAAGTTACTCTATCCTATATATCTCAGCGAAGGTATGGTACCTAGCCTTCTTGTGGAAGGGTAGAGACCAGGGTATCTCGATCCTGACCGGCGTCACGTGGGTCACTCTTCTCCCTAACTCCGCTACCTTGAGAAAGATAAACCTCCAGTTACCTGCCTTGTGTATTGTGTAGGTGACCTTAGATATTTGGAGGGCCTTTTTTAAAAAAACTATGTCTGCAGACCTAACCTTGGTTCCGAAGGGCGGGTTCTGCACTACTGTATCACACCTCTCGTGGAAGGTCTCTACGTCAGACTTTACCCACCTAACCTTCGCGCCTATTTCCTTGCTGTTTAACTGCGCGACCCTTAGCATGTTTTCATCTATGTCCACTCCCACAACCTCGTGGGCGCCTAGGATCCAGGCCCCTATGCTTAGTATGCCCGTGCCGCAGCCTAAGTCTACAACCTTTTTTCCCCGTATATCCCCTTGCAGCAGGGCTAGGTATAGAAGTTCTGCAGCCACCGAGGGTGGTGTCTGGTACTGCTCAAGCATAACCTTCGGTTTCTCTATCCATTTAACCCTTTGCAGCATTATTTCAAGCCTTTTTTTCGTTATTTTTTCTTCAAAAGGGTTCATAGCGATCCCGGAGGCCCAACATGTAGAGAGCTTCCTTAGACGTTATGGCTGGTAACCCGAGGTTTTCCTGATCCTCTAGTGCAACTCGAGGGCAGGCCGTTATTACCAGTGCTTCTATGCCCTGGAGGTTCATAATCTTCTCTCCAGTTATCTCATCCATGGCCACAAGTATGGCTGTGTATCCATGTCTTTGTAGCTTTTCTTTGATGTCCAAAGCTTCCTTTACCCTTTTCTGTCCCCTTTTAAGGCCTATCACAACCCCAAACACCTTCTTCTCCCTAGCCTTCTCTATGATGGTCAGTCTTTTTCTGAGAAGACGCTCGGCTTTTTCTGCAACGTCTATTGGACCAGTTTCAGGTCCGATTTGCAAAACCGGTTTTCCGGTTTTGAGAGCAACCCCAACCGGGTGAAAAAGTCCATCTCCAACATATAGGTAAACATCTACCTTGCTTTCCACGCTTTCTGCCGGTCTTGCATCACATCCCAGTATCTGCCCAGCCTTCTTGAAGGGCGCTTCTCGCTCTTTTATTACTGTGAATCCCCTCTTCTTAAGGTTTTTCTCGACAATTTCCGCTAGCTCAAAGTAGGGTGGCGTGGTAAGTAGGCCTATCTTCTTTTTTTGTTCGAGTAGCTTCAAGAGGCTTTGCATCTTTTTGTCCCAATTTGGAGATGGGGGTACCCTTGTTTCGATGTAGTGCACTTTCACCTTTGATCTGGTGGTTTGCGTATGGGAGAAGTGGAAAGCTGCATCTATCGCCTCTCTTATTGCCTCACTTCTAAGATCGCAGGGTCCCCTGCAGGGCTCGCCTAAGACTATTACATTTACACCAGTTTCCTTCTCTATTTTTAATGCCAGCCTGATGAGAGATGGTTTTAGACCTTCTGGCCCCTCCAGTGCTATTGAGTGATAACCCATTGTCTTTATTGTGTCCAGCACGCGGTCCGCTTGAAGGTCGATGCGGATCTCTTCGTCTACGCCGTCCGCTCTCCGTTTAGGGGCTCTACTGTTATTCTGTATTTCTTTGGTAGCTTGCTTGCCGCCCTTCTTAAGGCCTCCTTGGCCGCCTCTACCTGGTCCTTTTTGACCTTTACCTCCATTACTACTTTTCCCGGCCATACCCTTGCGGCTCTTCCTATATTTTTACCAAAAGCCCTCCTCATGCCATCCTGCCACCTGTCGGCGTGGGTTGTGTTCAGTATCGGATTCTCTCGAAGTACATGGTGGGGATACGCTCTTATGAGGAGGAAGAAATCGTTCTTTCCTACCCTTTTTGTGAGGTAACGGTTAGCAGCCATTCTTGCAGATTCTAGGGCATTATCTCTTATTTGAAGTTGTTCCATGGAGACGAGTCTAACGGCTACATCATATTCTCCCTTGGGGTTTCCCATTTCCACCTTTACAAGTTTTACTCTTGGTTTTGTTTTCATATACTCAAGGCGTGTGTGGGGTGGACCGCTGTAATCTCTGTAGGTTCTTCCTGGTCTTAGAGGCATGAGATCACCCTTTTAATCAAGGACACTAAGCTATACGGGGTACAGTCTTTTTAAAAAATACCCTCCCGGTAAAATGGTAGCTTCTCAGATCTGCTTGTACTCATCTATTATCCTGTGTAGAGTTTTTAACCCGCTTTTTGTCACGGCTGAGGCTGCAAGAACTTCTCCTGCTGGTTCCAGGTTCTCGAGATACTCTAAAATATGCATGTCTAGTTCATCGAGAGTCCTTCTTTCAGTTAGCTTGTAGCGGATGGTTTCAGGGTTATCTATTTGTCGACATACTTCCCTGAGCTGCCTCTCCTTTATCAGGTCAATCCTCGAAACCACGTTGTAAACAGGTGTTTTCAGCCTGAATTGACATATTGAGCTTAACCAGAGCTGAGTTATAAGGTCTCTTGGGTCCAGTGAGGCGAGGGCATCTATGAGAAAAAAGGATATTTTTTCATCGCCGATCATTTGATTTATAACATCTACACCAATTCTTTTCAGAATAAACAGCTCTAACTGCCCAGGGGTATCAACAATTGTTACATCAGGTGAATAGTACGTGATGTCGGCGTTTATCTCGTCTACTATACCTGCTATCTCCTCGTAAGCGGCTATGAGTGACGCGTTCGGTCCAAGTTCTTCTCTTGCCATGATCTCGTCTATATCGATATATTCTCTCACGTCCACATCAGGTGAATAGGGAACTTTCTTAGCGGCTGGATCTAGGTTTACTGCTATCACGCTCTCTTCTCCATACGTTAGGTGCTCCTTCAAGGCAGATGTTAGAAGGGTTTTCCCTGATCCAGCGCTGCCTATTATTAATGTTGTTATCAAAACGCTCACCCATTTCTTTAGCTTACCTGCGGATCCTTTTTAGCTTGGTGCCACAAACCGGGCATTCAACTGCCTTTATCCTTGGTTGGAAGTTTCTTTTGCAGGCTGGACAATGAAGGATCCAGTTAACGACGTCCTTGATGCCCCGCGTTCTAACAGGTTTCCATTTTATCCCTAGTCTACTGCAGATGTTTTGGAGGGTGTAATCATCTGTAAGCACGATTGGAGTCTGCCCTGCCAGCTTTACGTCGTAAGCCAACGCAACTAGGCTTATATCAGCCTTCGAGAGTCTTTGAAGATCGCCCGTCCTTCTTGCAAGGTTGATTACGGCGTTTTTAGCTTGTTTTCTAGGGTCTCTGACGGCAAGCCTTCCGGCCTCAATGAGTGCTCTTACCCTTAGCATGGTCTCCGGTGCTTTAGCCTCTCTTAGTATCTCACCTGTTGTGTAGGCGTTATCTGCTGCTCTTGCCATATACCCAGCGGTTATGGCTGAGATGTCCACTATAAGCTTCACACGTCCTGTTTGGTTGTTTTTGTTCTCCAAGCCTTAAGCCTCCTATAAAAGAAGTCCTCTTTAAATCTTACAAACTCTACGTAGCGCCCAGCTCTCTTTACTCTGGTCTCTTCAGCCGGGTTTAGCGTGTTCAGTATCATACCGTCAGCTGCCACAAAGGCCGGCTTCTTTCCTATATTCTTGATGGTTATTATGGTGTTAGGAGGCACTACTATGCTCCTTAATGGGACCGACAGGGAGAACGGCCAAGGGTTAAGAAGCGTCACAATTAACGCCTCTACAGCTGGGTGTACAGCCGGCCCGCCTGCACTTAAATTGTAAGCAAGTGAGCCTGTGGGGGTAGAAACTACGCAGCCATCCATTACCCCCGCTAGAACGTCCCATTCATTAAGCCTCACTATAAGCCGTGCGGCTTTCCCTGTCTCCGGCAGCACAGCAGCTTCATTTATTGCCTCGTGGGTCAAGCCTCTCAAGGAGATCTCTATTTTCTCTCGTTTTTCTATTAGGTAATCTCCTTCACCTATCCGCTTGAGCGCTTCTGGGAGATATTTTGGAGTTATTTCACTTAGAAAACCGTGTGTGCCGACCCTTACAGGTAAGACCCGCTTGAAAAGCTTCCCTATCTGTCTATGCAACCTGAGGAGGGTTCCATCTCCACCAACCACTATGATCAGCGTTGGAGGATTCCTTCTCAGCTCATCTAGGGTTACTCCTATCTCCCTTCTTTCTATAAGATCAGCCACTTCAATGGATAATAGAACTTGGCTCTTGTGTAAATTTAGGAGATCTACCACTCTCCTTAGAGCCTCAAGAGCTTCCGGTCGATCTGTTCGTGAGGCTACATATACCCGCTCTAACATGGCTTAGTCCTTCTATCCCATTAGTTAACTTGAGTACACTTTCTTTTAGGGTTCAGCCCACCTTTAGCCTTGAATATCTTTTTAAATTACTTCAACCCTGCTTATGGCTAATTCGGTTGATGGAGGTTTTGCTAATTGAGTGAGACAAGACCAACTGAGGTCGGTAAGCTGAAGAAAGGTCACTTTATTGTTATCGAGGGTGAACCGTGCAAGATATTGTCGATTGAAAAATCCAAACCGGGCAAACATGGTTCTGCAAAGGCGCGTATAACGGCGATTGGCGTCTTCACAGACAAGAGAAGGAGCATAGTTAGCCCTGTGGATGCAACGGTAGAGAGCCCCATAATCAGCAAGAGAACTTGTCAAATAATATCTCTGCCTGGAGATTTCGTTCAAGTCATGGATCTGGAGACATATGAGGTTTTTGAAATACCCCTACCGGAAGATGAAGCCCTAAAATCCCAGCTTGAGGCGGGCAAGGAGGTTGAAATCTGGTCCTCTATGGGATATCAGAAGATCATGCGGGTTAAGTAGATTAAAAGCTGATCGGTATGCTCGATGTGCTTGGGCGTCAACTGAACAACGCCATCAAAAAGCTATTAAGGTATCCATCTGTTGACGAGGCGGCGGTATCTGAGGTTCTCCGTGATATTCAGCGGGCTCTCCTTCAAGCTGATGTTGATGTGGAATTAGTTTTCAATTTATCAAAGAGGGTCAAGGAGAAGGCCTTAAGGGGGGATATCCCCCCATCTATTAACAGGCGCTCTTATACGATAGCCACGATATACAGGGAGCTCGTTAACCTACTAGGAGGTAGGAATAAGAAAAGGGAGTTTTACGCTGAGAAGATAATGCTTGTTGGCATACAAGGTTCCGGAAAAACAACTGCAGCTGCAAAGCTAGCCCATTACTTCAGGTCTAAAGGCTATAAACCGGCTCTCATTTGCGCCGATACCTACAGGCCTATGGCATATGAACAACTTAAACAGCTTGTCACCGATATTGGGGTTGAGGTCTATGGTGCCCCCAATACGAGAGATGCCGTGAAAATAGCTGAAGATGGAGTAAAATATTTCTCAAGCTTAGGCTTTAAACCAATTATAATCGATACGGCCGGTAGACATAGAGATGAGGTAGCCCTTCTGAATGAGGCTAAAGTGATGGCGGAGCGCGTCAAACCAGACGTAGTCATGCTTGTTGTCGACGCCACGATAGGTCAAGAGGCATCAAGGCAGGCTAAGGCCTTCAATCAGTTTACGGGCGTCAAGTCCATTTTCATCACGAAACTCGATGGAACAGCAAAGGGAGGTGGTGCTATCTCTGCTGTTGCGGCAACAGGAGCTTCTATTGACTTCATCGGAATTGGCGAAAGAATTTCTGATATTGAAGCCTTTGATCCTGAGGGCTTTGTCTCAAGGCTCTTGGGAATGGGTGATATAAAGGGGTTAATTCAAAAAATAGAGGAGTTAGAGGTTAGGCCCGACAAGGACGTGATGGAAAGAATTGTGCGGGGAAAGTTTACCCTCTACGATCTTCTTGAACAACTCACAGCAATGTCTAGGCTTGGGCCATTCAAACGGATAGTAGATTTCCTACCAGGATTTAAGTATTCCCTTCCAGAAGAGGCGGAAAAGGAGATGCAGCAAAACTTAGAGAAGTGGAGGGTGATTATGCAGTCCATGACCCGCGAAGAGCTTGAAAATCCAGAGATAATAGATAGGTCAAGAATTAAGAGGATAGCCTTCGGCTCCGGCACAACTGTTAAAGACGTCAGAAGTCTATTGAAGCAATATAGACAAACCAAAAAAATGATCAGAATGTTCACAAGAAGAAAGGGCGTTAAAAGGGGAAAGGTTCCCTTTGACATCCGAAATATAGGTTTTTAACCTCATCCTCGGAGGAAGACAAATGAAGAGGTTACTCTGCTTTCTAAATTCTCACCAAATGTGTAAATACTGCGTTTTGAGATTACTAGGTAATGGAGGTGGGGACCTGGTTGTGCAGCCTTCCAGCGCTGAAGAAGATTGCTACTTCTGTTTAGGAGCCTATTCCAAGCTTTCGGAGTTTGCCGAGAAGGCAGTCGATAAAATGCAACAACATGAGGGTGAAAGCTTTTCTGTTAACTCTGAGCTTCCTGTTGGCACCCTTTTTAGAGAGGAAGAGTTCATATCTCGCTTTAATCTGGTTCCAAGAAGAAGCCTCAAAACAGACCTTAATATAAGGCTCAGCGAGGCTATCGCCCAAATAACAGGGCTGAAGAGAAATCAGGTAAACCCAGATTTACAAGTTTACGTCTCCTTCTCAAAGAGAAAGGTTAAAGTTGTCGCATCACCAATCTTTATACGGGGGAGATACCTTAAACTTGCCCGCGGTCTACCGCAGGCTAAATGGCCCTATAAAAAGTCCAAGAGTGGCGTGGAACATGGTGGTCATGTTCTCTTTGATACCTCAGTTGAAGAGCTGGTGTCAACACCGCTTATTGAGATGACGAAGGCCTCTAGGGCGAAGTTCCATGGGATGGGTCGTGAAGACATAGACGTCAGGATGCTTGGAACGGGTAGGCCCTTTGTTGTTGAGCTTATAAATCCGAAGTTTAGAAGAATAGATCTATGTGAAGCCGAGAAGAGGATCAATAAATACGGGAAGGGTATGGTTGAAGTCCATGATCTTTGTTTCTCCTCAAAAAACGAAGTAAGGCTGTTAAAGGCCCTTTCACCAAGAATGTTAAAGACCTACCGCGCCGTAATAACTGCTGACAGTGGGTTATCCAATGAAGAACTGCTGGGTTTATCTAATTTCTTTTCCAACATTACAATAAGACAGCGGACACCTATCCGCGTGCTGGGCAGGAGATCGGATCGGGTGAGAATTAAAAAGGTATATAATATAAAGCTTAGAAGGCTTTCTGATAAAGAGGCCGAGCTAGTCGTAACATGTGATGGAGGCCTTTATGTTAAGGAGCTCATAGATGGTGATGGAGGAAGGACGACGCCAAGCATTTCTGAGGTCTTAGGAAGGCCCGTTGTGTGTAGAGAATTGGATGTACTAGAGGTTTTAGAGCCTGCTCTTACCTCAAGTGGTGCGGCCTATGGGAAAGAAAAGTCATGGGATGAGAAGGAAGACTAGAAAGAAGTTAAAGAAGAGAATTAGGGAGAGGGGCCTATTCCCCCCATCTAAGCTTCTGATATCCTATGAACCCCATCAGAAGGCCGTGATAAAGATTGACCCATCTGTACACGAAGGTATGCCGCATCCACGGTTCCATGGCAAGGTGGGGGAGATCATCGATCAGCGCGGCTCTGCGTACATACTGAAAGTTAAAGATGGAGGAAAGTACAAGCTAGTTATTGCTAGACCTGAACATCTAAAGCCTTTCCCGACCTGAATCTTGTCTCCACCCTTAGTTAGGTGTGACATTTATGGAAGTGCTAGAGGAGGGTGAAGTGAGCGTCCCGGAGGTCACAGACCTCCTAGCCGGGTTGGACGAATCCGAACTTAAACACTTTCAGAAATTAACGTTAGAGTATTGTCGCTTGTTCTCATCCTTCACGCCAGAATCAGCGAGAAAGGTCATTAATGTGCTTGTGAACGAGTTTAAACTGGCAAAGAACGTTGCCGTTCAGGTTGTTAACTGTTGCCCCAAGTCTCGTGTTGAATTGATGGCAATACTGCACAAGACAGACTTAATAGGGCAGGAAGATAAACTAGATGCAATATTAAAGCTTTTGGGTGACAATGCCACACAGTGAAGTGAAGGGCCATGAGGAGACCCCAGCGTAGAATATACGAAAATCATGCTTATGTTCTGGATTATCTCCCCCAAGGTCACCCAGAAGACTTCGGAAAACCAAGACGGCCAAAGCCGCTAGTTCAAGCTATTGGCGAGGATTACTTCCTTTTACTCGAACTAGTCATGCTGGAAGGCGTTCCGGTTGAGATAGGGGAACGCCTTTTTGTTGGGAAGGGATTGCGCACTAAGGTTAGATATGTCCGAGGAATAATTAGTTATGACAGGCTAACAAGTCAGGCTCGGGATCAACTTCCCTTTATTGTTGAAAAGATTGTGCTGGCACATGAGCAGCGATTTGTTGAATTCTTTAACTCAGCCCATCCCTTGACAAAACGCCTAAATGAGCTTGAACTTCTCCCTGGGGTCGGAAAAAAGCTTATGTGGAATATCCTTGAGGAAAAGAAGAAGAGGGAGTTTTCTAGTTTCAAGGACATATCGGAAAGGACGAAGCTAAAGAAACCTGAGAAGGCTGTTATTAGCAGGATACTGGACGAACTTCGGGGAGAGTCAAAATATTATCTCTTCGTCTATAAGCCTGGGGCGCATACATTGTGAGCGTTTGGCGCAGCAAAAAGGAATTGCTAAAGGAAACAATGCGTCTGCTGACCCAATATGGAATTCGAGCGTCAAGGAGGTTGTCTCAGCATTTTATGATCGATCCTAAGGCGATTGAAAGGATGGTCTCTGCTGCAGATCTTGGTGATGAGGATCATGTTGTTGAAATAGGTGCAGGTACTGGCAACCTTAGCATTGCCTTGGTGAATAGGGCTGGAAGGATTACGTTAATCGAGAAAGATGCTAAGTTGGTAAAGCTGTTGAGAGACAGATTCTCAGGTTTACCTAATGTTAAAGTTATCTGCGCCGATGCCCTCAATTTCAGGTTTCCCAATGGATGCAAGATTGTATCGAATGTTCCCTATCATATTTCTTCAAAGCTGTTACTTCATATACTAGACCAAGCTAATTACCAGCTAGCGGTGTTAACGCTTCAAAAGGAATTCGGTGAGAGGATAATAGCCTCTGTGGGCACAAAAAAATATGGCAGGATTACATTGCACGTCCAGCTTAAGGCTCACGCAGAGAAGGTGATGGATGTATCCAGGAATAGTTTTTGGCCGCCCCCAAAGGTTGATTCGGTGACGGTAATGTTAAAACCTAAACACATCGATCTTAGTGAGTGTGAAGAAGAGGTTTTCCTTCTGTTAACCAATCTTCTATTTAGGTACCGCAATAAAAAGCTCATCAATGCACTACGCCTTTCAAAGACCTATTTTACAGAGCGGAAAATGGATGTAAATGATGTGATTGAGGTGTTTGAAAGAACTAACATGCTCAACATGCGTCCCTTTGAGCTTTCCTTAAATGCTCTTCTCTTGGTTTCTCGTGCCCTCTGCCAGTTATATTGAGGAGTGTCTTCTTTACTGGTTTGTTATTTATTTTTTTCACCAAATTCTTTTTCTTGCTATGGTGTAGTAAATTTACGGGGAGGTGAGAGCCATAGAGAAGCCTGCAGATCAAAGAGCCTTAAATTATCTGCTAGCTCTCTGCTTTGTACTCTTGGTGGTGTTAAACACGAAAGGGCTCCTTTTGACCCATAGGTTAGGGCCTGAAGACCCTGGCCTACCTATACTCCTTTTATGCCTTATGCTCGCCGGGTCCTGCTTGTTAATTATCCATTTCATAAGAAAGGAAGCGGTAAAGAGGGGTGTAGAGGGCGTTCGATGGATAAAAAAGCTATCTAACAGTGTTTCTGTGGGAACTGTAAGGAATTGCGTGGTATTTAGGGATGGCTCCAGGTGTCAAGGCATTCTGGCCCTTAAACTCGTTAAACGCCCCAATATTCCATTGGTTGAGAGTTTAAGTGGCTCTTCACATACTTATCAATTGGTAGAGCACATTAATTTAGTTACAAGGCTGCGCGATGCCATTGTTGAGATTCAATCTCAAGGCATAGCGTGTGCATATGCTGTCCTTCCCCATCCCCAAGAAGCCTTTTCCTTTAAAACCGCTCCAAATCTGATGGGTAGTGATGAGCATAAAGGCCACCGATCAATACCGACATCTGTATATGCTGTCCTCGTATTTGAAACCAAGTGCTCTAACCTTGTTGAGGCAGTTAAGAGAAAAGAGGCTGATTTAACCGTTGTAAAAAGCGTTCTAGAAGCTATGGTCACAGGGGTAGAGTTCGAGCAGGTGAGTTGGAGGGAGCTGGTTAAGTCTTCGCCGATTTTTTTTTGCTAACCAATGACAGGGGCCTTCCTCTCCTACCAAACGAGGTATGCGCGCTTTTGCCACTCTTCTCGCAACCTCCCTGGTTTTTTGAGTCCTTTGTTAATCGTGGGGATGGTGAAAAGAGTGGAAGCGCTCTAATAGGTCATGTTTTTTACAAGAATCGCCTCTTGTTTCCAGTCTACCTTTCCGTTGATGAGCTAGCGCAAAGAATGTTAATAACAGGTCAGACAGGAACCGGAAAGACTCTTCTCGCCATGAATATCATTAAGCAGATCGTGAAGAGTATAGAGGGGCCAATTTTCATCTTCGACTACAACGGTGAGTACAGAGGGTTAGCAATTGACTGCATGGGTAAAATATTCACCGTGGGGGGTGAAATCTCCCCCTTAAGGATAAATATCTTCCGCCTCGATCCTAGGCAGTATTATGATTTAAAGGATCATATACTGTGGCTTCATAGCCTCCTACAGGAGGAACTCTCTCTACCAGAACCAACATCTGAGTTCTTACGGGAGGTTCTTGAAAAACTCTACACGGAAAATCCAGATGGAGGCTTTACATTTGATGATCTAGTGTCGGAAATTATCAAATGTGAGGCTGCGGATTCCGCATCGCTGCAGGTGAAAAATGCCCTTCTTAGAAGGTTACAACTTCTAGTTAGAGGGGAGGCATCAAAAGTATTAGGGCTAGAGACAACGTTAAACCTCGAAAATATAATCGATAAGGGAAGGGTTGTGTGCTTTGACTTATCATGGCTTGTTAACCTAGAATCGCGGCGTATCATTACCCTTTTACTTCTAAAACTTATATTTGACCTTTGTTACAGTCCAGATCATATTATGCGTGGAGTTAAGAGCCTTATTGTGATAGACGAGGCTCAAGAAATTTTAACCGCATCAACCACGCAGACAGGCAGACGCGTAGTAGATCTACTTCGAAAAATGGGGGTCAGTGTTTTAGCCCTAGGGTCATCACCTCACTTGTTAGATGAAAGTCTAATCCGAAATACAGCCATAAAAATGTCATTTAGAACTGTTGACGAGAGGGATAAGGCCATAATAGCCTCCTCAATGGGCATGAACGCTGCTCAAAAGGAACAGCTGGGTCGTTTGGACAACATGGAGGCCTTTTTCTTTTCTCCTAAATGTAAATTTCCGCTTTTACTGCGCGTTAATATCAAAAAACATTTTCAACCCACAAAAAACGCAGAAATTCAAAGATATGCACGTATTTTTGATGAGTGTGATGGTAATCCGCATTGCATCCTGAGTGCTGTCAATAAGCAAATTACCAGTGCATTGGAAGATTACGAGTTTCTCAGCGTTAAGGATCTTAGGGCAATTACGGGACTCCCCGGCTGTCTCATTGCTAAAGTAATCAGTGAAGGGCAACTGGGAAAGATCAGAGTATTTCAAATCAACATGGACGGCCATAGGGAGACATATCTTACTCTGCTTAAGAGGGAAGATTTTCTCCGTCAACTAGCCACTTCTAGAATCCTGGAGTTATGTTATGACCTATCAATACCTGTGAGTGGCAACTTAACCACTCTGGATATAGGGGGTAGTCTGAGATTATTTATGGTGAACCCGCCTTTAAACCCATCTCTTATCAGCCATTTGCTTTTAGAAATCCACGAAGCTCTCCCAGCCGGGAAAGCAGGGGTGATTTTGCTGTTGTCCGATAAAATCGAAGATGTGCAGAGCTTTGGATTTATACCCAAAGAGGTTTTAGGTAGCAAGGCCCTTAGGGTCTACTGTATAGGTAGGCTAAGCCATCTTCTTCAGTATATCAAGATGTTCTTCAGTAATTAAACCTCAGTAAGGGATGATGAGAGATATGCTCCGGGCGGGATTTGAACCCGCGTCGAGGGCTCGAGAGGCCCTCATGCTTGGCCGGGCTACACCACCGGAGCTTTGTTTCATAAAAAGCTTAATAGAGTTTCTACCGGGTGGAAATCAAATACCTTGAAAAGGAGAAGCCATATCGCTAATATAAAGCTAACGGCTACTATCGCCTGTATAAACCTCTTATTATACAGCGGTACAAAGACCATAATGCCTGAAACCGCTATGTTTAGAATAAGGAAAATTCGGAAAAGCATATCACGTGGGAAAAGCCATTGAGTGAAAACCCAAACCCCAAACTCTGATATAAGAAGCGCAATTACAAACATTATCGCCCCAAAGAGTAAGCCATACACACTCTCGCTAAGAAAGAACTTTGTTCCTCTTCTTCTCTTTCTCATTTATCTTAGCCTCGCGGTAAAGCTCTATCATGTCAGAAGATATGAACAGCTAACTTACAAGGTCTTTTAAATCTTATGCAGCGTACCGCTAAAGAATTCAATGTTTCTTATCCCAAGCATCATCTTACTGGAAAAACTGCTTATAGTTCCGGTATTTCGTCCTTTTTAAGGGCTTTCTCCCTGCTAGATGCGCTTGGAGCAATAAAATCTATATCTAGCTCCTCTAACACGCTCTCTTCCTCCGCTTCCTCACCCTCACCTTCTTCTTGTAGCTCTCTCGCCGCCTCTAGCAAACGTACGGCACTGAATATATCATATCCGCAGAAGGGGCACCTAAGCCCCTCCTCCTTCTTTGCCTCCTCTTCTCTAAATATTCTCCTGCATCGCCGACATTTAAGGAGCAAAATGCATCCTCCAGCCATAGGGCCACGGGGTTTAATTTGGTCAGAAGATTAGACGATACTCCCTTATTGTGGGCTCTTTCTTCATTTTTAAAATTAGTCGAAAGCAATGTAGGTGGTCTTCCTTTGAGGTTTATGATGATGAAAGGCAGAAAATCCAAAGTAATCACTTTAACCACTGATTTTGGGCTTAATGATCCATATGTTGCAGCGATGAAGGGCGTTATACTATCAATTAACCCAAACGTAATGATGATTGACATATCCCACAGCGTTCCCAAACATGATCCGCTCACTGCGGGTTTTCTTTTGCTTAGCATCGCTAAATACTTCCCTGCTGGGAGCATTCACCTTTGTGTTGTTGATCCTGGAGTTGGAACGGAAAGAAGGGGATTAATTCTCTGGTGTAAAGACTACATACTGGTTGGGCCAGATAATGGCTGTTTATCGCTAGCCTCGGATGCATCAGAGCTAAGGAGAGCGTTTGCAATTAACATTGAAAAACTTCATCGCTCGGTCTCGGCAACTTTCCATGGGAGAGATTTGTTTGCTCCAGCAGCGGCCTATCTAAGTCTTGGTGTTCCTCCATCAGCTATAGCTGAACCCATAAGGTCATTTAAAAGAATATCTATACCCCCTCCGCGGCTCTCAAAGGGCAGGTTAAAGGGAACGGTCCTGTACATAGATAACTTTGGGAATATTGTAACGAATATAACCCCTGTGCATCTTCAAGATATCGGCGTGAGAATAGGGGATGAGCTCAAGATAAGTCTTAAATCTGGAGAGTATAGAGCCCCCTTCCTGTACACCTATGGAAACGTTAAGAAAGGGGAGTTATTAGCTCTTATCAACAGCTTTAACCTGCTTGAAGTATCAATTAGAGAGGACAACGCTGCAGAGAAACTTAAAACTCGAAGAGGTGATTTTATTGCCGTTGAGAAATTCTAAACAGCATTTTTATCCTCTCGACTCCCCCAACCTTCTCAATAACCCTCTTTACTGCGTGGGGGACTAAACCTTCCCACTCCTCTCCCTCGGACATTAGCCTCCTTATTCTCGTACCAGAGATCTCTTCTCTCTTGTAGAATGGTATTTTTTTCACAGAGTATCCAGCATCGCTGAACAACTGCCTCGTTAAAGGGTCATTGCTAAACACCACATCGAAGCATGGCGTATAGTTCTCCACATGCCTGACCCAGATGAAATTTCTCTCGTAGGTGTCATCTACTGGTATGATTAATGGTCCCCTTATCTCCTCCTCCTCCAGTGAGTTGCTGATCATTTCGATTCGCTCACCTGCTGTAAACGGGTTTTTCAAAGTGTAACTGAATTGAGCGCTTCCGATAACTATTATCAGTCTTTCGGCATGTTTTAGAGCGTATTTGATGGCATAAAGATGCCCTAGATGGAATGGCTGAAATCTACCGACAAGTAACCCTCTCTCCACAGCAACCCCCTCCTGTTCCGGTTTCCGGAGATTACTCAAATATATTTTAACACCATAAAATAAAGTCAAGAATCCTGGTCAGCTGCAGATCAGGCAGTCTTGGGTAATAGCCATGACCACGGATGATCTTGTTAAGGAATTTCTTCAAAGTCACTTTGAAGATGAGCCGGAACTTGCAAGAAAGGCCTATAATCTCTATAAAATTTTCATAAAGAAGGGAGTTAAGGCCCTTGAAGAGGAAATAAGGAGGATGATAGATACCGAAACCGACACGGAGAGGTCTGCTCAATGAGCATCAGGTTATCGGAGCTGACAATTGAGAATTTCAAATCCTTCATGGGGGCCCATCACCTTGACTTAGCGGGAGATATCATCGTTCTCTTGGGCAACACAGGAGCTGGCAAAACAACATTGTTAGATGCAATAGATTTTGCATTGTTCGGATCAACATATGAAACTAGGAAGATAAAGGAACTAACCTTAGACGATCTGATAAACGATCACTCAGATGAACTTAAGGTTTCTCTCACCCTTTCCTCAGACGGCTCTATTTTTACCGTGACAAGGTCGAAGGTTAGGGGTAAAAGCCCTGTGGCAACCCTTCTAACACCTAAAAAAAGGATAAAAAAGAACGTTGAAAAGCGAATAGCCAGCATGGTTGCTATATCCCCACACGATTTTTCGAGGCGGGTCCTAATAAGATCGCGTGAGCTCTACGATCTAATCTACGGGTCTGACATGGAGAGAAGCGTAGTAATAGATGACCTAATCGGGATATCGGCTCTAGAGGACCTCTTTAAGGCCTTCCCGCTAAGACTTGTAAAAGAGCGGTTATCCACCATTAAAGAGGAAAAAAGAAAAATTCTATCCGAACACCCACAAATAGGCCGTGTGGGAGATCAGAGAGAAGAGTTAAGGGATAAGCAAGAGGAATTGAAGGCAGTAATTGGCAGAAAGAACTCCTTAGAAAAAACCCTAAAGGTTCTCACTGCCAAAAGGGATGAACTGAAAAGGAAGAGGGAGGAGTTCCTTTCCCTGCAACAAAGGAGATCTAGACTGGAGATTAAAAGAGAAGAAATGGAGCTCCTTTTATCTGATATACCCAGCTTAAACGTCCTTTATGATAGAAGGAAATCTCTACTTACAGAACTGCACGGTTTACTTGATGATCCCTCCGTATCACTTAGCGTAGATGGCATTGAGAACGTGCTGAAACGGCAAGAGAGAGGCCTAATCGAACTCGACGCTGAAACCATAGGGCCAACTCTCGCTTCACTTGCTAAACTCAAGACCCAGAAAGAGGAAATCGAAAAACAATTAAAGAGCTTGGAGGAGGAAATCCAGCTGTTAGAACCTATTGAGGGCGAGTTTAGAAGATACACAGCAAAATACGGCTCGCTTGATGAGATTGAACAGCGAATTATTGGACTGAGGCGTGAGATAGAGGAGACAAGGCACAGAGTGGCCATGCAGGAGTCGAGGCTAAAAATTCTCAACGCTATTATCTCTTCCCTCGCAGATGGGGGGAGGGCCTCGTGTCCAGTCTGTGGTTCTACACTGGATAAGGACAGCCTATCAATGCTTCGCTCTCTTCTCCATAACTCGGAAAACACCTTAATTCTTCTTAGAGGAAAGATTTCAGAAATGACCTCTCTTGTTAACGAGTTGTCAGCCATAAAGCAAAAGCTGGAGAAGCTGGGTAAGGACATTTTCATTCTAAAAGAAAAGAAAACTGCGATGAATAACACCCGATCTAAGCTGCAGAAATTTATTGTTGAGATAAAATCGCTGGAGACAAAACTTGGTAAGTTAAAGGAGGAGAAGAACAAGAAAGTAATGCTAATAAATAAACTTAAAGAGCTGATTGAGGTAAATCGTCGATTAAAACTGGCAGAACAGATTAGCTTAGATCTAGAGAACGTTAAAAGCGAACTAGAGGCAATTACTCCAAGCATGGATGAGCTGGATTATAGTGAGGAGGAATACCTTGAGGTTATCAATAAGGTGGCGGAAGCCCGCTACGAGTACGACTCCATAAAACGAAGAGAAGCGGAACTCAAGAAGGCAATCGAATCCCTGAAAAAGCAGATAATTGACCTTTCAAAGGCGGATCGCAAATTAAAAGAGATCTCAGAGAGGGAGAAAAGGTTAGAATCTCTCCTTGCTGAGCTGACAGAGATCAGAGAGAGCTATAGAGTTATCCAAACAAAACTACGGAGACAACTAGCGGATGAGCTATCGAGGATAGCAGGTGATGTGTTCAGCGACATGTACTCGCACGGCGAGTTTTCAAACGTCAAGGTAGGGGTCAGAGAAATAGAGTCGCGAATAGGCCGAAGAAGCGTATACGAGTTTTACGTATATCAGAAGCACGATAAGACATGGATTCAAGCACCGTTAAAGCTTAGCGAGGGGCAACGGCTGCTTCTTATGCTCTCAATTCTCATAGCCGCATCTAAGCTCAATCCGCATAACCTCGGTTTTCTTATACTCGACGAACCCTTAGCAGAGTTAGATAGAAAATGTAAGGAAAGCTTTGTTAGCTTGCTCCTCAGAAGTAATCAGTTTGCTCAGATTATTGTAGCTACACAGAGCGAAGAGATGGCTAGCCTTTTCGCAGAGTACGGTCAGGTCAAAAACGTTAAGGTCTTTAGGGTTACTAAGAAAGATGGGTTAAGCTCTCTTGAAGTTCACTAAATTTTCATCCATCCTTCCATAGTCTTCCAATCCCACTCAACATCTTTAGGGAGATACATTCCGTAGACTATTGCCCCCCTCCATACGCTGTACTGTGGGTTCTCCGCAGCTCTAGCTTTCACGCCCTCTATACCCCTTTCCCTCATCATTTCCTCTATTTTGTCCTTGGAATTTACCGCCACGTCTTCCATTTTGTCCGGGACTCTCCAGAGAAAATTCCCGCCTGAGAGGATGATATCCCTGTAGAGGCTCGGCTGTAGCTCTATTGGGCATTTCTCAACAGCCTTTATTATTACATCAGAGAGGGGGAGAGTTCCTGGGATCACGTCTCCTCCGGCTAAATGCGTGTCTCGCGGTCTAGGAAACCCACGGTTGTAATAAGTGTCGTAAATTTCATGTCCAGGGTTGAAGATGAACTCTCCAATTAGGAATCTTTGCCAAGAATCCTTTTCGAGGTCAACTTCGATAGTTGTCCCCTCTACCCTGTAGACGACCCTAAACCTGTTAGGATCCCCTCTCGCCTTCCGTATAGCCTTATCAAGATCACGTGGAATAAGCCCCACGGCCTCTTTAAACATCGTAACAAACTTTTCCTCCCTTGCCAGATCCCCATACCCCGCATCCTTTAGTATCTGAGCGGTTATGGCATTTGCATCACTACCCCCGCGATTTAGGGGTATCAAAGCTCGTTCTATAACTCCCCTACTTATCGGGGTGATCTGCGTGTTACCATGTCCGCTCTCCATCACTATGCAGGTTATGGCCTTATGGGAAATAGCGACTGCTAGGGGTTGCGGTATTATAGTCACAGCCTGCGCAAGCCTTCGTTCTTCCTCTTCATTTAGTTCGTGGTGCAAGCTGAAGAGACGCTCATACATATACCTTGGGGCCTGCGCAGAGAGAGCGGCCACAACATAGAATCCAGGAAACTCCTCTCCGCTAGTTGGTGTGTAGCGAAGTAGCCCATACTTAGTTATGGCTTTTATAACCTTCCACGCTCTTTCTTCCCCTCTATCAATAATTCCACTTCTCATAGGGTAAATCAGCCTTAGGTATAGATCCTCTTTTGACTCAAGAAACCTCCAGACATTAGGTCCAACAACAACCTCTGGGACTCCGCCCTCAATTTCTTTATATATAGCTCGCTTGGGGGGAAAATAGCCCCTGTTTTCGATCATATCGGGTTTGTCCCTGAGCCACATGGGCCCAAATTTGAATTTAGACGTCCCGTAATCCTCAGCAAAGACTAAGGCTTCCTTCATACCCAATCTTACTCACCTGTCAGAGTTAGTTTAACCTAATACCTCCTAAAACCTATCCCTCTAACCGAAATAATAGCTCCATTTTCAATTTTTACGTCAAACCTTACGTCTAAGATCTGCTCAGCAACATGCATGTTAGTCTTAGTGTGAAGGGTAAGTACGGTGGTCTTAACGGCTGAAACACCCCCCGCCAGCGCCATAAAGGGTATTATCTGATCCCCCATGTGTCGATCTAGCGGTGCTGATACCTTCAATTCATTAATCAGCCTGTTGGCAGCCTCCTCCCCGACAATTTCAGCTCTCTTACCCCTCTCCCCAAGTGAATCCGAGCCTAGCCTGCAGCCCTCTGTTGTCTCTGCCCACAGGACTATCCCGCTCCCGGGGCTAAGGCTTGTTCTTCCGCTTTCTATTTTTATTTCTACATCTCTAAATCCGGCATTCTCTAGTATTTTGAGGGCGGCATTCTTCTGTCTATCTGCAACATGTCGTGGGAGACGTTCACACCATGAAATACCATTTATACCTCTCACATCACCTTTCTCTGTAAATCTAAAGGGTTCTAAATATTCTATAGGTCTAATATGGGCCTTAACAAAGCCCCCTCCTCTCGGATATGTTCCCCTCTTTATGATCTCTATGCTCGCCTCTACTCCTATCCTTTTCATCCAGTGATTAAACACATTAACAATATAGTCAATCTGAGGGGCAAAAGCCACGTTTGTTCCACCAGTTAACTCTAAAGTTATTGATTCTGGGGCATAAATAGCCACAGGGAACACAGCCTGGAGCACTAAGGCGATACTACCGGCTGTCCCAATGTCAATCCTGTAGACGCCCCCCCTTAATCTACCTGGACAAAACTCAATCCTGTCCGACCCTATGCTTAATCCCTTAACGGTGCCTTGGACAATACTGGCCACCGATTTTATAGCCGTTAGGTGTTGAGGTCTTAAACCAGGGTTTTTTCTCTTTGCCCTAATGTTTGTAACCTTTACAGGCTCCCCTAAAACCGAAGCTAATGCTATGCTTGTTCTCAATATTTGCCCGCCCCCCTCCAGCATCGATCCATCTATCACCTTCATGAAACCACCGCTGACGACTACAAAGTAAGCCTGAAATCTCAAAGGTTTTGACAGCAGAGCAAAGAAATATATACCTGGCACTCTACGAAGTTAGAAATGTGGATCTTTAATCTGATCCTTTAAACCTATCTCTGAGGCTGACACGAATGTTTGGTGCAACAGCTATTGGGCTAGTGTGTAAGGATGCTGTCGTGTTAGCAGCAGACAAAAGAGTAACCTACGGAAGCTACGTTGTCAGCGAGCGTGGAAAAAAGCTGTTCCGTGTGACCCCCCGAATAGGAGCAGCATGCGCTGGCCTTCTAGCTGATATGCGAAAAGCCATAGATTATCTTAAAGTTAACCTTGAGCTCTACAAGGCGGAAAGGAGGGCAGAAACATCAGTTGCCGCCGCGGCAAATCTGCTTAGCCTAATTCTATTCTCGCGAAGGTTAAATCCTTTCTACACGCAGGTCTTAATCGCGGGAGTCGACAAAAAGGGCCCTCAGCTCTATGTTCTGGATCCAGCAGGATCATCAATGCCCGATAAGTATGCTGCGATCGGATCCGGAACCGAGATAATATCTGGAGTTTTGGAAAGTGAGTATAAGGATAACATGTCTACCAATGACTGCGTGAAACTTGTCGAAAAGGCATTAGAGGCAGCGATGAAAAGGGATGCTATAACAGGCGGAGAGTTTGACATAATGGTTATATCCCCAGAGGGCATAAAGGAGTTTTCCAAGAGCCTTAGGAGCTGAGGAGCCCGAACCTCCTTAAACACTCTTTAAAGGTATCCATAGCTTCTTTCGCACTGGTTGAAGTTGTTACAAGGCAATTGAGGTTTCCCTTCAGCTCATTTACGATCTTTTCCTCAGCTAAATCTGCTTTATTAAGGACGACAACAATAGGCTTCTCAGGAAACGTATCTCTCACCTCCCTTAATAGGGACAACTGATTCTTAATACTGAACCCGCAGGTCTCCGACGGGTCTATCATGAATATAATAGCGTCGGCTAGGTGGCGTAGAGCTGAGATGGCCTTTTTTTCGATTCTGTTCCTTTTCGAAACGGGTCTATCAAGTATACCTGGCGTATCTATAACCTGTATGTTTAACCCATTCAGAGACGCAAAGCCAACGTGGATTTCCTTAGTTGTAAAAGGGTAAACGTCGATTTTGGGCTTAGCTGTTGAGACGTTCTTGACGAAAGTCGACTTTCCGACGTTTGGATACCCTGCAACCACAATAGTAGTCATATCCCTTATGGTAGGCATTCTCTTTAACTCGAGTCTAGCCCTCTCTAGAAACTCAAGATCCCCACTTATATCCGACAATATTGAAGCAGCACGCCCATATATTCCCTTTCTTATCTTTGCAGCTTCACCTGGATCTTTAACAGCATTTATTTTCCTAACCTCTCTTCTAGCCAGGGATTTTATCTTCTTTCGTGCCCAGTTTACCCTTGCCAGTGTTTTCTTAAGTTTATCAACCCCCACAAGTATATCTACAAGCTCAGAGTAGAACGGTGGAAGATCAAGGATATCCGGGAACCCTTTCATCACCCTAAAGAGCAGCGAGTCTATAACCTGAACTGCCACGCTTACTCTGTGCTTTTCCCGCCCCTTTGCCTTGCTAAGGGGAGGCCCTCTGATCACCAATGATCTTGCGGCCTCAGACGCCTTTTTAAACGCCTTATCAATTATTTTATCGCTACTTAGGACGGGGGCTATGCTCTTGAAGTTAACCTCTTTCTCCAATAGACCACACCAGTTGTAGCATCTCTAATCTCGATTATCCGATGAAAGGGTATCCACTTCCCACTCTTGCACGTCAACGAAGCACTATCAACCGTTTCTATATCTTTAAATTGTATGATGCTGGTTTGAGATCGCGCTAATCGATCAACGATAACGATCTCAACATTTCCGCTTGAAAAATTAGGGTCCCATTTGATTCTACTAAGGACTTCCTTTATCTCACCTTTAACCATTACCGCAGCCTCAAACCTGTTCTTTCAAACCCTTTTTAAAACAACCTTCACGTCTGATGGTAATAATGCGATGCAGCATCTTGTTGCTCTAGAATTCAACCGACTACTGAATAAGCTTTTCGGTAGGCTTATAACTGAACCATTAATCTTCAGTTCATAGCATAGATTTCAACGTGCAGGTTCCCTGATGGGCTGGTTCCGTGTCTGATTCGCCTCACGATGGTTAGTGTTATGGTTCAGGTAAAGATAATTATACTTGCAGGATCGAAAGCCGAGAATGTTGTGAGTATAGACAAGAAAAGGGTCATAGTTGAGGACATTCTTCAGGAATTGGGCATCAATAGGGAAACCGTAATAGTACGGCTAAATGGGCGTCTTGTCCCCGAAGAGGAAGAACTAAGGGATGGTGACCTAATAGAGATAATTAGAGTTGTTAGTGGTGGTTAAAAACGATCTCCTGTACAGACTGTAAGATAAACCCCGCGGTTGTATCGTTAAGATATCAAAATGCCTTTCTGTGTAAGGATTGTTTTACGCGCTATGTCCGATCTAAGATAATCTCTAACATCCAAGATAAAAATATGGTCAGGGAGGAAGATACGATCGCCGTCGCGCTTTCTGGAGGAAAAGACAGCACATTAACTCTCTATACCCTCCATGAGCTATCAGAGGGATATGGGTTCAATGTTATAGCTATCTCTATTGATGAGGGGATAAAGGGATATAGAGATGAAAGCCTTAAGGTTGCTAGGGAGAACACAGCATCGCTTGGCGTTGAACATCACGTGGTCGCGTTTAAAGAGGCAGTAGGTATGACTTTAGATGAGATTGTCAAGAAAGTTTTACCTCTTGATGTAGAGCCGAGAAGCGCTTGCACGTACTGCGGCGTTTTTAGACGACGGCTTATAAACGTAAAGGCGCGCGAACTTGGAGCAAATAAGGTTGCAACGGGCCACAACCTTGACGACGAGATCCAAACTATTCTTATGAACTTTTTAAGGGGGGACTTTCAATCAGTCCTTAGATTATCACAAACCGCACCGTCAGATCTTCTCGTTAAGCGCATAAAGCCATTATCAATCCTCTTCGAGAAGGAGATAGCCGCTTATGTTCTTCTTGAGGAAATCCCTGTTTACTTTGGGGAATGCCCATATGCCCAGGCAGGATTAAGAAGCTTAGTTAGAGATCAGTTGAATGAGATGGAAAGCAAACACCCTGGTTCCAAGCTTAACTTTTATAGTTTTATTAGGGGTACCCTTGCTCAGCCTCAAATCAAGTATCCTCGAGCTGTTCTGGGAAGGTGCTCAATTTGTGGCGAGCCTACTCCAAACGTTGTATGTAAGTTTTGCGAGCTATTAAAGAGACTAAGGGAGAAATAATTGCCAGCGGGCAGGGGGAGAAGTTGTACTCATATTTCG
The DNA here is from genome assembly GCA_027491945.1 of Thermoproteota archaeon. Next base: position 31,304 of record JAOZFZ010000013.1, read on the forward strand.
CTTTACTCTCAGGAGAAAACGATGATCTAGCCGCAACGGAGGTAGAACATATATGTAAGGGAGAGGGTTACGCGTTTCATGAAGACAGAAGACTCAGCCGTTGTCTAATTTTTCGTGCTGACCCATCTGCAATATCCTCTATTGCTAGGAGAGCAGTCCTAGTCAAAAAAATCTGCCGCTTTCTCTTTATGGAGGAAGCGGACTCCATAAATTGGTCTAGGATACGCTACGTGCTTCTTCCTTCAATAGCGGGCAAAGTTGAAGATCACTCAACCTTTTGTGTGAGAATCTGCAGAGTGAAGGGCTGTGCTCGCTGGGTGGGCACGAAGAAACTCGCTAGGGAGATAGGGGGTGTGATTCTCAGCCTAAACCCTACCCTTAGTGTTAACCTTAAAAGGCCAGAGATGGAGTTTTTTGGGATTCTAACTGATGGCTTCTTAGTTTTGGGGCTTACAACTCATTCAAGATATGAAATTTGTACCCAAGCTGCGTTTGAGATTCCACCCCCCATCTCCATGAGCGGGATGATGGATAAACGTCTAGCACGAGTTATGGTTAACCTCGCCTGCGTCAAACCTTCAGATGTTATCTTAGACCCCTTCTGCGGTCCGGGTGGAATTCTGATAGAAGCCCTGAGAGTAGGATGCAGGGTGATAGG
>JAOZFZ010000011.1 GCA_027491945.1 Thermoproteota archaeon
TCGAGTATAACGTGATAATTACATGGATAGAGAAAATCCTTGAAATTATCTCGAGGGGGAAGTATAAGAGTAACTATGCGGTTGTTCTTAGAAACGTACTAAGGAGAAGTCTCCTTCGAAGAAGAGAAGCCCACGTCTTAGCCGGGTTCTTCCGCCGCGTATATATGCTGCTGCCAAAGGACGGCAATCAATCAGACAAATCTTTAAATTTAACCTTCCCAGATGAATAGGTGGCAAAACCTCTAATTGGTCGAAGGCCGGGGTTGCCGAGCTAGGGACGGCGACGGACTCGAGCCTTTTGGGAAATCCGTTGGCCTTTGGGCCGCGAGGGTTCAAATCCCTCCCCCGGCGTTATCTTAAAACTACGAGTGGAATCAGATAACGCAACTGTTCTAATCCCCTAGATCCCATCCCTATTAAACTGGTCTAAACCCTAAACCTAAACCTAGCGCTCAATAGGTGTCCTTATGCACTATTTCTTCAAGTGGAAGCCTTGCGGGGGCCGCAGCCCTATACGCAGCTACCCCAACTGGCACTATAGCTACCGGCCTTACATCCTCGGGAAGTCTGAGTAGCCTTTTCACCTCATTTTCCTTGAAGGCCCCAACCCAACACGTCGCGTAGCCAAGTGCATGCGCAGCCAGTAGAATGTTTTGTGTTGCGGCTGCTGTATCCTGTATGCAGTAAAGCGATCTCCCTCTCTCACCGTAGACCGAGCTGCTTCGCTTGACATCTGCGCACACAACTATTACAACAGGGGCAGTTGATATGAAATCCTGGTCGTATGCGGCTCTCGAAATCTCCTTCTTTAGCTGTTCTTTCTCAACTACTACGAAGACCCAGGGCTGGAGGTTTCCTGCTGACGGCGCCCATCTAGCAGCATCCAAGATTATTGTAAGATCTCTTTCTGGAATTTTGTCGCTTCTAAATTGCCTTACGCTTCTACGTTCACGTATAGCTCTAAGGACCTCCATCCCCCCTCACTTCCTCTGTCATTGCCGTCTGGTTAAAGGTGATCACCTGCATTAACCTTGTGCTTTCTGCTGCCTTAAAACCGCCTTTAGCTGCCAAGATCTGGAAAACCACGGTTTTATTTCCTAGTGGAGGCTTCCATATGAATTCGACCGTTCCATTCTCGAGTGTGAGCTGCGTTGGATACGTGTAAAATCCGCCATCGCTACAGTCTACCTTAACGGTTGCATTCCTTAGGGGGATTAACTGATCATTTGTGATAACGTAAACATTTACCCTAATCGGAATCGTGAGGTTTACGTCCTCCAAACCCACCGTTATACTCTCCGGCATATCCACCGTTAAGTTCAGCATTGCCCAGCTAACCGAAAAATACGCTGTATCAAGTACCTTGCTGCTAGGGCTTTTAGCTTCGACGGCGTAGAGGCCCATCCCAGACTTCTCATCAATCGTAAGATTTAAGCTCATTTCCTGTCCTACCTCGACTGCAACCGACTCCTCCATTACGGTTTTATTGAACGGCAGGTTCTTGACAGTCAAAATCACTTCTCCAGCATAGCCTCTGCTTTTAATCGTAATTTTCTGCGTCCCATAGAGCGAGATCGAGCGGGTTGCCACCTCAACAGTTAAGGGTTTCTGTAAAAATATAGGGGTCGAAATAGAGGCCGATATTATAGCGGCAATGGCCATCGCTACTAGAAACGTAGTTTTCCTGCTCATCTCTCCAGTTCACCTTTAAATCAGAAACCTCCAACCCGGGACCCATCATCTCTTTATATTTTTCGCTTCACTTAGGTGTATAAAGGCAAGTGCTAACGGTGAGGAGCAAAACGGCCCATACCGGTCCTTAAAAACGATTACCTCAGCTGGTGTGGCTGGTCTTCTCTTTTTAACCGGCTGCTTATACATAGTTCTTACCTTTAACCTTAGGCATGATAATTTCCCCATCTAGACCGCTATATACAGTGGTTCTTCCCTCAAGGTGCAATAATCCAATCAACGCGGCTATAGCGGCATCCAGTTCATGAGGGGAAAGTTCCTCCCTAGTAATCTCCACGCTTTTTTCCCTCAGAAGTTCAAATACATATGTTGGTTTCTTTTTCTTCCTCCATATGCTTAACGCACCGCTTGGGTAGACCTCGATAACTTTACCTCCACATTCCTCGGTTATTCTCTTCCTAAGCCTAACCCCTCTTTCCATAAGCTTTGCCATTGAGGGAAGAGTAAGGGGTAGCATCCTTACCCCTTTCTCTAGGAGTTTTCGTTCGCATTCTCTAAATGGATCCCCTCTCCGGGTAGGTTGGGTGAGTGGGGCGTCTATAGCCACTAATACCGGGTTAATTGAGCGAATAGCCTCGATTATCTCACTATCGGTGTAAAGGGTGAGAACCTCTGCTTGTCTCCCCCTTAATATACATATCCCTGTAGGCTTGCTTTGTAGTGCAGCTAAGTCAACTCCTACGACCAATCTTAGCATAGTGCCGCCCTGTTAAGCCTTTGATTCCTCTTTAATCCTTTTCATTATCTCTTTAAACTCAAGGTCTTCAAACTCCTTAAGTCGGCATGCTATAATCTCTCTCACCTGTTCTCGCATGTTTGGATCAAGGTCCATAATGCCCTTCTCAATATGTGGAGGCAGCCGCTTACTGCCTTTCTTCTTAAGGAGGTCTTCAACCCTCATAACCTTGCCCATACTTTCACCTCGAATACCTTTACCAACCTTAACCCTCCTTACAACTCTAAAAACGTGTCTGGGGATCTTCGCTCCATGTTCCAAACATTGAAATCGATGAAACGATTTCTGACAAGAAGGATTTTCTGGAACATTATTAAACTAACTTCCGTCCTCTCTGCCTGGCATGCCCATTAAGTAATGGGGCTAAACACCCTTTGGAATAAGCCCCGTTGTTCGGTTCAAGATTCCCTTGAGCCTGTTCTCTTGATATAATAGGGTGAGTGAAGATCGAGGTTATGCTAGTGGTTGGCGTGCGGCCTAACTTTGTTAAGGCTGCTCCCCTATACGTGGCACTTAGAAAGCATGGAGTTGGGCTTAGAATAGTCCATACCGGCCAGCACTTTGATCATAGCATGTCGGATGTTTTCTTCACCCAGCTCGGTCTTCCAAACCCCGATTACAGGTTAGATGTAAACGGTTACTCTATCGAGGTGCAGCATTCCGAGTTGATGAAAAAGTTTGCTCAAATCTTCGATCATTACAGACCTGATGTGGTTGTAGTTCTTGGAGACGCGAATCCCTGTCTCTCATCATCCATAGTCTCGGTTATCCGTGGCATACCTGTTGCTCATGTAGAGGCCGGTTACCGCAGTTTTGACTTTAGAATGCCGGAAGAGATCAATAGAATAATTGTGGACAGGTTATCCACCATCCTATTTGCTCCCACCAAAATAGCCGCTCAAAACCTCCTTTCAGAGGGGATAGATCAGCGTCGGATTCACTTCGTTGGGAATATTCTAGTTGACGCTCTTAGACTTTTTTGGAGCGATATCAAAAGGTCTGAGATAACATCTAGACTTAACCTCACACCAGGTGAATATGCGGTTTTAACCCTTCACAGAAGAGAGACCATTACCAGCCGTGAGAACTTATTAAAGGCAGTAAGGATCATAATGGAGGTTCAAAAAAGGTTTAGAGTTGTTTTTCCTATTCATCCATTCACCAAACGCGTGATGCAGGAGCAAGGGCTTCTATCTAAACTTTGGGAGATGAATAACCTCTTGCTCGTAGATCCGCTTCCGTACTTCGATTTTGTAAAACTTGTGAATAGCTCTCTCTTTGTTCTGACAGACTCGGGAGGGGTTCAAGAGGAGACAACTGTACTTAAGAAACCTTGCATAACCCTTCGCTACAACACTGAACGCGTTACAACTATCCTTCAGGGCACGAACGTGCTGGCTGGCCTTGAGGTTGAATTATTAAGGAAATACCTTTCCATGATTGAGGATGGCATCTGGAAGAGGGGTTCCCCACCAGATAAATGGGATGGCAAGACTGCCGAGAGAATAGCGGATATAATCTCAAAATTCCACGGCGAAAGGAGCTGGATCGACATGCTTAGTTTAGGCTTTCCACTTCGCCTTGGAAAACCAACCGTGAGATGGAAAAAACTACAATTTGAGCTCTCATAAAACCTCTAGTCCCCTAGAGGATTATTCAGTCACCATTAATCCCGGATCAGGCGGTTTATCGACTCAGTAAAGCTTTAAAAAAGCGTGAATAACCGCTCTGCTGGACACGCCGAAAACCAGCCCTTAGCGATCTGAGGTGGTGATATGGGCAAGTACCCCGTAGTTGACGAGGAGGCATGCATAGGTTGTGGAGTGTGCCAAAGTGTCTGTCCAGCAGACCCAAACGTCTTCGAGATGAAAGATGAAAAATCCCATGTTGTTAACCCCGATGCATGCATAGAATGCAACGCATGTGTAGAATCCTGCCCGGTCTCTGCAATTACCCTGGAGGGGGGCTAACCCCCTCATTTTATATTAATTAATTTTATCACGCTATGTTATACGAAGGTTTGTTTCATTTAACCTGTACTCTACAGTGTTTACATCCAATTAAATCTTCTAGTATCTTGAACTGTATTTTCAGCATTCTCAATCTATTATCTGGCATGGTGATATGGATGGAAATGGATGAAGAACTCGAAAAAATAAAGATGCGCAAACTTAAGAAGCTTTTAGACCAGTTTCAAAAATCTCGCGCTAACACAATGTTACCCGATGGTGCTGTACACTCCCTGACAGATTCTAACTTTAATGTGTTTCTAGAGAGATCAATGGATCACCTAATGCTCGTTGACTTCTGGGCAGGCTGGTGTAATCCATGTCGTATCATGCTCCCTATAGTTGACAGATTAGCGAAGGAGTACAGGGGCAAGGTCTGGTTTGGAAAGGTCGATGTTGTGGAGAACCCTCTAACGGCGCAGAAGTTTAACGTATACAGCGTACCCACGTTTATTTTCTTCAAGAACTTAAAGCCCGTGGACAGGGTGACGGGGGCGGTTGGATACACAGGTTTAAAGGCTGCTATTCAGCGGAACCTTGCTCGCTAGCTTCCTGTAAAGCCTTGTAAATGCTCAGCATTTTCCTACATATTTTATCCCAAGAAAACCTCTGAAGAACGACCCTTCTCCCGGATTCTCCCACTTCCCTAGCCTTTTCCGGGTTGGACAGAAAGAAGAGTATTTTCTTGGCCATGTCAGCAGGGTCGAAGGGGTCGCATAGCAACCCGCCTCCATGCTCAAGACTTGATGGCAACCCTCCTATCCTAGAGGCAACCACGGGTACTCCACAGGCCATGGCTTCAAGGCAAACTATGCCCTGGGATTCGGCAACGCTAGGGAGAACGAAAACGTCTGCAGACCTTAAAATTCTGATAAGTTCACCATCGTTAACGTAGCCTGTAAAAATCACGTTATCCAAGTTAAACTTTGATTTGTATAAACCGAGGAGAGGGCCCCTCCCGACGATCACCAGTTTAACTCTAGACACCTTCTCTGAAAGAATCTTGAACGCCCTAAAAAGCAAGGGCAGGTTCTTCTCCCACGATATCCTTCCAACGAACACGACCAACCTGTCTGCCCCTATCTCATTCTTAAAATCTGAAGATCCCGGCGAGAATCTTTCTGTATTCACCCCATTTGGTACGACATGGGTTACCCTTACCCCAAGTCTCATGAAAAACTCCGCTAGCTGTGGTGAAACGGCGATTATGGCGCTGGCCTCATTAAAAAATCTCCGAAGGAGAACGCCGCTCAGAGTGGGTACTACACCCCCTATTAAACCCCTTCCAAAGGCTGTGTGTACCGTTACAACTAGCGGAATCTTGAGATTTCTGGCGATTTTGGGAAGCAGAAATTCTGAGGAAAAAGAGAACAGATGTCCGTGTATAACGTTTACCTCCATGGCCCTTAAAAGACTGGCAATTCTATGCGGGCTCAGCGCCCTGGCAAAGTAGTAGTACCCGTTTAATCGGACAGATCTTGGTATGTTTACTACGCTAACCCCACGATGGCTATACCTGTAAAAACGTGGGAAAAAGGAGGTGTACACCGTGGCCTTAACACCTATTCTCTCAAGATTCCTTGAGAGCTCAAGGACGTGTCTCTCTATTCCCCCAACCGATGGGTGAAACTTTGAGAAAAAGGCTACATGCAACCGTGGGCACCTACCAAGGACTAAGTATCTTTCCCTCACCGTAGACCTTGGAGTGAGGGCCCAGCAAAGAGGATGTAAGCACGCTGTTTATAACTCTGCACTCTTCATCTAGAAGGGAGCTTTCTATCCTTGAACCAACAACCTCAGCTCCCCTAAAGAGAACGGAATTTATAATCTTAGAATCCTTAACCCTCACGCCCTCCATGAGTAGGACATTTGGCCCCACTCTGCTCCTTCCTTCTAAAACCGCTGCTGCCATAACCGTCACGGGCCCAACAAGCTCGACATTTTCATCGACCCTAGCTCTTTCGTCGATGTCAATCCCTTTAAGGGTCTTTAAAGCCCCTAGGTAGGTGTCCAGTGTCCCTATGTCATACCAATACCCACTGAACGGGAACCCATAGACATCCGTACGCTCTGTTAACCACTCCAAAAAGTAGCCTGGGGCATCTCTCTTCATGCCCATCTCGACGTATTCACCAAGCAGCTTAAGATCTCTTCTTGTTAAAACGTAGTATCCTGTCGATATCAGCGTGGAGGTGGGCTGCTCTGGCTTTTCCTCAAATGAGACTATTTTCCCTTCCTTGTCAATCGTAACTACGCCATAATTTCTGGCTAGCTCCCTCCTACCCACATCAAAAAGCGCGATTGTCGCTTTTCTTTTCCCGCGGTAAAACGCTAAGAAATCCCCGAAATCTAGAGATGAGATGTTATCTCCGGCTATGATTAGTACATCATCCTTAATTTCTAATTCGCCGATGAGCATGTCTAATCCCCCTATTGTACCAAGTTTTTCTTCCTCTTTTGTGCTCTCTTCAACAAAGATGCAGCAGCTGCCATACCTCTCCGAGATATGCCCGCTTAGATCCCGTTGAAACCTTAAATTAGTGGAAATAATTATCTTGTCCGGTGAAAAGAGCTTGTTTACCTCCTCAAGAATGAGATCGATAATCTTTTTCCGCCCGAAGGGTAGAAGGCACTTAGCTCTGCCCATAGTTATCGGCCAAAGCCTTGTTGCATAGCCGCCACAGAGTACGATCACCTTCAACCCGGCCACCACATCTTAAAATAGCCTTCGCATGCTGGGGATAGGGGGAGGTCAACGTTGTCTATAAAGGTTGCTGCATTGTTCTCAGGGGGAAAAGATTCCACATTTGCCATTTATAAGGCCCTGAAAATGGGCTATGAAGTTGTCCTTCTCCTGACCATGTTCCCACGTCGAGACGACTCCTGGATGTTTCATTACCCGGCGATTGAGGTAACCAAGATTCAAGCCGATGCGCTGGGGATACCTCATGTGTCAATGGCGACGTCTGGCGAGAAAGAGGTGGAG